>JAUVYC010000184.1 GCA_030603285.1 Spirochaetota bacterium | reverse complement strand
TGGTGCTTTTATCAGGCGAGATCCATACCATTTTGTCTTGTAACTAAGCATTGTAAAAGACCACCTGCAAAACAGGTGGTGGTTTCCAAGCCAAAAGGCTTTTAAAGGCATAGCCTTTGAATTAATCTTTTTGTAAATATTATAGACCACCTCCAAAGGAGGCGGCTTCCTTTTGGCAGTGAAGAACTGGATCCATCCGCTATTGGCGATGTGTCTGGCTAAGTGGTGATTCTGCATCATCCCCCGTACATTAAGGTCTTCTATTACAACTACTGACCTGGTTTCAGCCAGTTGAGTTGAAAGTTTGTGCAGGAAATCGGTGTTTAACTGTCTGTGTTGTTCAATGGCGTTGCTTAATTTTTGTGTTTCTTTGTATTCTTTGATGCGTCGTGCAAGCGCTATAGCAAAGCCCCCAGTTGTAAGCAAAGCGTGCTGCGCCTGCATGTTTAGCAAGTAGTGTCCTCTGTTTATTGTTGGGCTTTAGTTCGTAACGATAAGCTTGTTGGGTTAACATTTTTCAATCTCTTTTAGGCGCTTAATACTGTTTTTCTTGCTCAATAGCCAAGAAAATCTTCGTAATCTTGAATGTGGCTTGTTCACATTAGGGACTTATTCCTCACTCCATTAATCAACACCAGTACCTTTAACGGCGTCCAAACAGGCCTGTAACCAGACCTGTTCTTCAGAAGAAAGTATTAGCCCCTCAACAAATCCATTCACTACCGGGAAAGGCTGCCATCCAGCGTCACCACACCACAATACTGCTTGCCTGGTCTCCATGTTGTAAACAAAGATAGATTGTTCTCCGCAGCTGTTTTCAAAGTAGCTGTGATAAGTATCCGGTTCATCACCATTCAGAGCCGGCGGCTGACCGCATTTAGGAGTATGATGGTTGGATACTATAAAAAGCGGTTTATGATCATGTTTCGTCATTTACTCTCTCCTATAAACCAATACTGTGAAAAATACTTACAGCCTTATCTTAGCGTGATCTTAACGTGATCTTACTGCTATTACACTTTTAGAAAGAAAAACTCAATTCCCACCTACCTGCTCGAATTAACAGCTATTATAATTGAATTTGCAGAGGATATTTACAATGATATTGGTTTTTGGAGAAGCTATGAGCAGTTTAATATAGAATATTTTGGTACGCCCCTTCCAACATCTTTAAAAATAAACGAAAAATTAAGCAACAATAAGTTCAATGTCAATCGTATTCAACATCTTTTACCAATTATTTATTAAGAAAATATAAAGGACATTTTTACAGGAACCGTTATCCTTGTATATCGTTTGTTGAATGAGAAAAGTAAAAAATGAAAGAAAATGTTTTGCATATGAACAGTAAGTTTCAACTGTCCTTTCTGAAAATTGATGTGATTTAAGATACTCTTTAAAGCCACTAAGATATTTTTCAAACTTAATTTTTTTCTACCTCCTTCATATTTTGTAGCTGTTTTTCGAAAATTAATCTTGGATAATCATATTCTTTTCTATATGTTTCTCTACCTGCAAACTTTAGCTTTTTTCCAGAACATTTTCTGATCTTTTATTTTTTTTGCAAAACAGTACCAATCATGTTATTCTTTATTAGATTGAGATGATGTGCTGTTGTAATCACAAAATATGAGAATAAAATAGGCGATTCTTGCTGGTTTCCGCATGTTTTCTCAGGAGAGTGACTATAATATTTCTTACCAATTAACTTTATGTGTTGATAATTTGTTATTTTAATTTGAGGGAATCAGCAATAAAATTAAATTGCCGAAAATTATATGAACAGAAGAGAATTTATTAAAAAATCTATTAGTTACAGTTGTATTCTATTTTTTACTGCCTTTTCCCCTTTAAAAAGCCTCTTTGCATATGATACTTCTTCTAAATTGCATGAAGCATCATTTTATACTATATTATCTTCGTCAAGGGTTCAATGTCAGTTATGTTTCCGCAGGTGCGTAATAGATGAGAGAAAGAGAGGATTTTGCAAGGCAAGAGAGAATAAAAATGGAAAACTTTATTCAATTACTTATAACAGACCTGTTGCAATTCATATTGATCCTGTTGAAAAAATACCATTTTCTCACTTCTATCCTGGTACGGATGTACTATGTATCGGTACAGCAGGATGCAATCTCATGTGTCTTAATTGTATCAACTGGCACTTTGCCCTCAAAGCACCGGATGATGTTGAAAATCTTTCATATTATCCAGAAGAGGTAGTAAATATAGTACAAGAGAAAAATTTAACCACAATTTGTTTTACCTACAATGAACCTACTATGTGCTATGAATATATGAGGGATGTTTTTAAGTTAGCAAAAAAACAAGGTATAAAGACTGTATTTCATTCTAATGCTTCTATGAATGTTGAACCTCTTATAGCATTACTTCCATATACAGATGCAATTATTGCGGACTTAAAAGCATTTAATAATGATTTCTACATAAAAAATTGTTCATCAATCTTAGACCCTGTACTGTCATTCTTAAAAATTGTTAAAAAAAACAATATTTGGCTTGAGATTGTTAATCTTGTAATACCAGGTTTGAATGATAATAAAGAAGATATAAAAAAAATGTGTACATGGATTAAAGATAATATTGGAGCCGAAACACCGCTGCAGTTCAGTAGATTCTTTCCAACCTACAAACTTACTAATCTACCCCCCACACCCATTTCTATTTTGGAGCGGGCACATGCTATTGCTCAGGAATCAGGACTGCACTATGTATACATAGGCAACGTTTCCGGCCATCCTTATGCCAATACCTACTGCCCGAGCTGCAGTAAGATACTTATCGAGCGTAAAGGTCTGCTCGTCCAGCAGAACAATATTAAGGATGGCAATTGCAGGTTCTGCGGACACAAGATCCATGGTATTTGGGAGAAAAGGAGGTAGCCATGTACTCTCGATTCCTATTTATTAGATTTACCATCTCAATCATTTTTGTGTTTGTTTTGATAGCTCTTCCATCAGCGGCGCAACCACCGCCTCGCCCCGACACTCCCTTTATCAGAATGGAGGAAGGGATACTATTCCAGGATGATTTTCAGGATGGAAACGCTGATGGCTGGGTGCTTGAGCCCGGTTGGAAGGTTTCCAGTGAAAGGGGCAATTATTTTCTTTCCGGCTGCAGGCACAGCTTTACAAAACCAAACGCAAGCGGGTGGAGCGACTATACTATTGAAGCAAGATTCAGGATGGTTAAGGGCAGCTTTAATTTCAACCTTCGATATAACGATAATATTGGCCACATAAGGTATTTTTTGTCATTTCAGAGCGATTCTCTTGTACTTCGTAAGCAAATAATCAGCGATTTCTTCGTTCTGAGCCGTTCAACTGTCTCTCTTGACCCAAAAAGGTGGTATACGATTAAAGCGGATTTAAAGGGAAACAATATCAAGATCTATCTTGATGATTCCTTAAAAATCGATTACAGAGACAGAGAGATTCCAATCCTTTCGGGCATATTTTCTTTTACGACCTTTGATGATTCAATTATTAACTTCGACGATATAGTAGTGAGCGGAAAATATATAGTGCAGCGGAGTCGCTGGGTAAAGACAGGCGGCCCCAGCGGAGGCTTGGGCTACGATGTCCGGATCCACCCTTTGGACAAAGCCGTTATGTTCGTTACCGACACTCCCTCCGGAGTGAACAAGAGCTATGATGGCGGCAATAACTGGGTACAGAGAAATAAGGGGATAACCTGCCGGACAGGCCCTTCCGGGAACGGCATTCCAATCTTCTGTCTCACAATAGATCCCAACAACCCGGATATAGTCTGGGCGGGTACCGCGAGCATGCGCGGGATCTATAAATCGATCGATTGCGGCGAGACATGGACTAAGAAGGACAGAGGCATTGTGGAATGGAACGAAATTACATTTCGAAACTTCGGGGTTTGCCCGGGTAATTCAAGGATCGTATTTGCTGGGGCGGAAATAACCACCGGTATACAGGGAAAAGAGTTTGATAAAGCAAAAGGCAAGATCTACAAAACCGAAGATGGAGGAGAGAATTGGCGGTGTGTTTGGGAGGGCGGCAGCCTTGTCAGGTTTATCCTTTTTGACCCGGCTAATCCGGACATATTATATGCCTCTACAGGTATATTCGATCGGGAAGCATATAACGGCGCCGGTTCGGGTGTATTGAAAAGCACAGATGGAGGAAATTCATGGAGGCAGATAAACAACGGCCTTCATAATTTATTTGTGGGATTTTTGGAAATGCATCCCGATGACCCCCAGGTCATTTTTGCCGCTGCAGGGAATAATACTTATCGAGCCAACAGCGGTGTATATAAAACAACGAATGGGGGAAGAAGCTGGGTCCAAATCTTAAAAACAGAGCTTTCCCATGGAGAGTTCGAGGTATGCACCGTTGTTACTATCAGTCCTTCAAACCTTAAAGTGATTTATGCCGGAGGAGCACGCGCCTTTTACAGAAGTGATGACGGAGGAAAGAGCTGGAAGAAGCTGTGGAGAAAAGCGGAGTACTGCTGGGGGCCGCCTGGAGTAAGGGCCGGCTTTCCAATAAGTGCAGTAGTAGACCCTGATGATCCGATGACAGTATTCGTCAACAATTATGGAGGCGGCGTTTTCAAGTCTATTGATGGATGCAAGAATTGGATCGACTGCAGCGCCGGATACACGGGTGCAGATTTGCATGACATAGCCGTATCTGCTCATGATCCTGATATGATTTATACCATTGGGAGAAGCGGTCCCTTCAAAAGCCTTAACGGTGGTCAGAAATGGACCGGTCTGGCATTCTCGCCTGCAGTCTTTCCGGAATGGAATGCTGTGAGCTCGAATCCGCAGAATCCCAGGGAGCTTCTTATAAGCGACGAGTTTGATGGGAGCCTGCTTCGCAGCACAGACGGCGGCAATTCCTGGAAACTTGTTTTTCAGCATCCCCTTGCCAGGGACGACGACCTGGCGAATCGCCACGGGTTCAAAGCAATAACTTATGCCCCTTCAAACTCGAATGTAATCTATGCCGGTATGAGAAAGGGAAGACGCACCATAACGGGAAGCTTCCACGGTGGGCCGAGCTTCGGGATATACAAGTCAGTTGACGGAGGCAAAAGCTGGAAAGAAAAGAATAAAGGATTGGAGAGATACGATAAAAACATAAACAGCATAGCTGTACATCCCAATAATCCCGATATTGTCTATGCTGCCACCTGGCGCGACGGTATATTTAAGACTGATGACGGCGGTGAATCGTGGAAGGCCATAAATAACGGCCTACTTTCACTTGATGTCCGTTCTCTGGCTATTGATCCCTCTAATCCGGATGTATTATATGCCGGTCTGGGTGAAGGTGTGGGCATCTTTAAGACCTTCAATGGCGGCACATTGTGGGAGCCGATTAATGCCGGAATTCTTGTGGAGTGTCCTTCGTATTTGCAGCGCGTAGGCCAGGTCCAGACGGGTGTGTCTTTAGAAAAGCCTAAACGGGTGATCGGCGTCGATTACTATTCCATTCCGTGGACAAGCATCGGAAGTATTGTCATAGACCCGGTTGATACTGAGATTCTCTATGCTGCCGATCTTCACCTGGGAATATACCTCTCAACTGATGGTGGGGTAAGCTGGACGCCGATAAATGTTGGGCTATCAACTAAAGCGG
>JAUVYC010000274.1 GCA_030603285.1 Spirochaetota bacterium | reverse complement strand
CAGGATCCCTCCTACGGAAAGTGCCACAGAAAATAGACCGCTCTGAATTTATTCAGGGTAAGGGTGAAAAGGTGAGGTAAGAGCTCACCGCCTGAAATGGTAACATTTCAGAGGCTGGTAAACCCCACCAGGAGCAAGGCCAAATAGACTGGCTTAAAGTTACCCGCTTTTGCCATAGGGGTAGGCCGCATGATGTGGTTAAACCACACCAGATAGATGACCGTTAGAACAGAACCCGGCTTACTACAGGTCTGTATTTATATAATATTTTAACCTGCTATGTCTTTCTGAATATCCCTCATTGGTGATTAATACATATCAGTACAAATAGAACAGGACGGTAAAGAATAATGGGACCTAAAAAAATGCCAGAATACAATTTGAAAAAATATATACCATTTGAAGAAATCGACGAAGAACCAATTGAATATTCACTTGAATATTACCTTCCAGCTCAGGACAACAATATGTTGTATAACAATATAATGAAAGAAACAGCGGAGTACAGCTTCCTCTATCCGGCAATATTTGTACTTGAAAACGCCCGATATAAGGTTGTTCTGGGTAAACGGTGGGTTGATAAATACAAGAATATGAAAAAGGATATTCCTTATGGACTTGTGATTGACAGATTACATGATAAACATGAGTTTTTGAAATTCCTTATTTATCTTAAAAAAGAATTCCAGGGTTTTAATATAATCGAAAAGTCAATTGCCTTAAAAAGAGCATTCGAACTTTCTCCCAGTGTTGATAGTGATATTTTTACTCTGCTTGATATTCCAAAAACTGAAAAATATATACATAACTTTTTACATTTATCTGAAGCTTCAGATAATATTAAAATGTTAATTTTAAAAGGTGCATTACATGAATACACAGCATTTGAAATATTTAAGTTCCCTGAAGAATCCTGGTATCTGCTTGCAGAGTTCATTTCAAAAATATCTATTGGTACAAAGAAGAGAAACGAAATAATCAACATGATCTATGATATGGCTCCTGATGACCAGAGCAGTATTAGAAAAATAATTGAAAGTAGTGAACTTAAAAAAATCAGGGCTTTACAAATTGATCCTCCACAGATAGGAAGAGAGGTATACCGCTTCATTAAAAAATTGAGGTATCCTTATATTTCTCAGTACAGAGAAAAATTTGATAAAAAATTAACAGCAGTAGGGATTGATAAAAGGTTTCATTTTATTGTCCCGAGAGATTTTGAGCAGTGGGAGTTTAATATAGTTGTTTCTTTTTCTTCAGTAGAGGATCTTAAAAATAACCTTGAAAAATTAAGGCTAATCACTGAAAAAAAATCGTTCTCCGAGCTTATGAATTCAAGATATTAATACTAGGGGAGGATCCTGTCCTACCGGATGTTAGAATGAAGATTTTCATCATTGAGACTTGCATCAATAATGTTTAGTAACTCTTGTAAATCCACTTTTATGTCGTCAATATATTTTTTCAGTCTGCTGTTTTTTTTCCCTAAAAGTAGATCCCATAATACTTTCTTCGCACCTGATATACTGTACCCTTTATTGTATAACAGCTCTTTTATATTTTTTACGATAAATATATCCCTTGGTGAATACAACCTGTGTCCTGCCTTGTTTTTTAACGGCTGTAAAAATGGGAATTCTTTTTCCCAGTACCTGAGAATATACGGTTTTACCCCTGTCTCTTCCGATACATCTCCTATTGTCCGAAAACCGATTCTATTGTTTTTGATTTCCAAATTTGTTCTCTTCCCCGCGTATCAATCTTTTTATATTTGAGGTGTGCCTAATTACAATAGCAAGAAATAATAGTGCTGAGAATAATACACTGTAAACATCTTTACCAGCATATACGTAAAAAAGGATATTCGAAGCTACAAAAATAGCAGCAGCAATAAGAGACCCCAGTGAAATGAATTGGGTTATTAGTACGGTAAATAGAAATGCTCCAAGAGAGAATAAAACAGAATAAGGACTGAAGGCTAAAGCAACTCCAAGGCCTGCTGCAACTCCCTTTCCTCCCTTGAATTTTAAAAAGGGAGTAAAAATATTTCCCAATATTAACGTGATGCCGAACAGAAGACGATATAAAAATACTTCATCGAAAAGTCTGGATAAGTAGTATGCTGCACAAAAAGCTTTACCAGAATCGACCACTAGAACAACAATTCCTGAAAATAAACCTGCTGTTCTTACTACATTGGCAAAACCTATATTGCCACTTCCTATGTTCCTGAGATCTTTCTTGTGTACGACTTTTATAATTAGATACCCCGTAGGTATTCCGCCAATGAGAAAGGAAAGAATGAGCAGGTATGTAACCTTGATTACGATCATCTTTTCCTCAGGTTTACTTTGATTGGTACCCCTTTAAACTCAAAGTTCTTTCGAATTGAGTTCACGATAAATCTTTCAAAATTTGTATTATTTATATCGGTTCGCCCGATGAAAAACTCGAAAACAGGTGGAGCTGAAGATTTTTGAATTCCGTATTTAATATGTGCTCTATGGTGTACTAAATTTCTTAATAGGGAATTTAAATCTCTGGTCTTTATCATCATGTTATAATTATTATACACTGTTAATATTTTTTTCAACAATTTTATTTTATTATAACCTGTTTTTGCTGAAATAGTAACAACCTCAGCAAAGGAAATATGGGGAAAAAAGTAATAAACATCTTTTATAAACTCATCTTGATCTATCCCTTTTTCTTTTGCCCTGTCCCATTTATTAGCGGCAATAATAAGGCCTTTCTTTTCTTTTATCACAATGGAAGCGATTTTTTTATCCTGGGTTGTAATCCCTGTCTCTGCATCAATAAGTAATATAGAGAGAACTGATTCTTTCACAGCTTTTTCTGCACGAACAAGACTATAAAACTCAATATTTTCTCTAATCTTTCTGCGCTTTCTTATTCCAGCAGTATCAACAATCTTAATCATAGAACCGCCGTATGATATAGTTTCGTCTACAGCGTCTCTTGTTGTTCCCGGATCAGGGGTTACCAGAGATCTTTCGCTGTTCACAAGGAGATTGAGGAGGGAAGATTTTCCTACATTTGGTTTTCCCAAGATTGCGACATTAATTATATGGCTATTATTTGAGGAAACATAACCTTGATTTTGAGGAATCAAGTCTCTGCTTTTATAAATATTTAAGATTTTTGCTGTTAATATCTTTTTCAAGGTATTTATATTTTTTCCATGGATTGCTGAGATTGGGAGCGGCTCTTCAAGTCCAAGATCGAAAAAATCGTAAATACCTTCCCTTAGTTTTTCGTTATCAACCTTATTGATCAGCAAGATACAGGGTTTTCCGCTCTTTCTGATTATCTGCGCAATATCAAAATCCCTGGTATCCATGGTGTTAACATCGCAGGTAAAGAGAATTATGGATGCTTCATCTATAAGCTGTTTATTGCGTTTTTGAGTAAGTTTATGTATTATATCTTCGCCACATTCGGTAAAACCTGCAGAATCTGCCAGTTTAAACACCGCATCCCCACAGGTTATGATTTCGTAATTTATATCCCTGGTAACGCCCGGTTCTTCGGAAATT
>JAUVYC010000235.1 GCA_030603285.1 Spirochaetota bacterium | reverse complement strand
CGACATGACCTTTGACCTGAACTTCGACAGCTATGCTGATGGTGTATTAAGCACACTCTATGATGAGACTTATAAAGAATTTGCATTCGCTTTTTATCAGGGCACATCAATGGCTGCTCCGCATGTTGCTGGTGTTGCCGCAATGGTAAAAAAGGCTCTTATAGACGAGGGTAAGTCTGCGGCCCCGGTCGATGTGAAAGATGTGCTTATAACAAGTGCAATAGATCTGGGGGACATTGGCCGGGATAATTATTACGGAGAGGGTCTTGTAAATGCCTATGCTTCAGTAAAGAACGTTCTCGTTGATATTCTGGACCCTGAACTTTTCCCATTCCCAGGAATAATAAAAATGGAAGGTGTGAATCCATCGGCTGATTTCATTTTAAAGAATATTGTTGATACTTCCTTAATTGATATTATTAGTATCAGTAAATATAATAATTCCCAGTGGCTGGAAGTCTCCCCAACATCAGGACCTGCTAATCCAACAGGGCTTATAGTAAATGTGTCTGTCGATACCGGCACTTATAGTTATATAACCGACGGTAATACCTACACTGAAATGCTCGAAATACAATCGAGCGCAGGAACTGAATATGCATACATTCTTTACAATATTAACGGATTTATATCAAATGATATTACAGACATCGGTGTGGTGTATGTAGTTGCAATAGATCCCGAGACATACCATGTGATAGCGCTGGATGCTATAAGATTCATGGACTTCTATAAATATACTATCGAAAATCTTGCGCCCGGAAGCTATATAGTAGGAGCAAGCACAGACCGGGACAACGATGATTATATATTCGAGCCGGACGATGTATACGGCTTTTACATTGATTTCAACAATCGAGTTGTTATAAATCTTAAGGCAGGTGAAAACCTGAAGGGTTTTGATTTTCAGATAGTCGATCAAGCCCAATAGCAGGATTTTACATTTTTTCAACTGACGAAATGTAAATAATTAGCAGTTTCGCGAATGGAGAAAAAGGTGTTATCCATGACAATACAAAAAAAATATGTTTTAATAATCCTGGTGCCCTTTATTATTTTATTCCTCTTTGTATCTGTTAACACAAAACCCATTAAACATAACTCCATTCCCTATACTGTGCTTGAAGAGGGAGTTAATGCCTCATACAGGGAAACAGAACCAGCGATACACGTATTCGCTTCGCATAATAGCTTCGAAACATTTTACAATAGAGTACATCAAAATAAAATCCCAAAGCCCGTACCGCCGGCAGTTGATTTTACTAAAAATGCTGTTGTATTTGTTTCTTATGGAGAACAAAAATCCACGGGCTACTCAATTGATATACAAACCGTTTTCGGTCGTAATACTACCCTTATTGTTAAGGCGATTCTGATTTCACCTCCGCAGGAAAGTTTCCAGGCGCAGGTAATTACCCATCCCTATATATTTTTACTTGTTCCTCTCAATGGATACAAAAGGGCTGAACTTGTAAATAAAATCGGGGAGGTTCGGGATTTTATAAAATGTATGTAGGGCAATTCATGAATTGCCCCTACAAGGGCAGCCACATTGGGCTGCCCCTACGATATGATACATCGCCTTACATTGGGCAGCCCCTACAATATTTTTACAGACGCTTCATCCAGGATGTCTAAATCCTTTGCAAGGTCAAGTGCTGTATAGCGTCCCCGGATAAACATTGCATTTCTGAGGTCGCAGATCACCTCATCTTTCGTTTTCCCTAAATGGGAGTAATGTACTGCAGCACCGCTTTTTTTCAGTGCCTCTTCAACAGGTTTTGTTGGATGTATATACGGGTCCAGTTCATTCCATATATCAGGCCATTTTTCAATAATATACTCTATCTCTTTTTTCTTATCCTTCCAGTCCATATACTTTTGAAAATACTCTTTGTTGATCTCTTCAGCATATTCACCGTATTGTTGTTCGATAAATGTATGAACACTTTTTCTTGACTGATAATTCTTCTTTAATTTGCTTAAATTCAATCTTTTCCTTACAGGATAATTTCTTATATAATCATAGAGCTTAAGAATGATAATGGTTGCAACTCCAACCTGTACTCCGTGAAGATGTTTTTCCTTCCCTTCTTTCAATGCCATTAAATCCCAGTGATGGGAAAGAAAATGTTCCGCTCCCGATGAAGGTGTCGATGTTCCAATAACCGTCATGGAGAGGCCGGAACGCATAATTCCATCAGTTAATATTTTTATCCCGTAATCAGTACCCTGTCCGATTTGTTCTGCTGCCTCAAGATAGAGCGGCTCGGTTTTAGCAGTTAGCCTGTAGGGAAATGGACAAAAATAGGTATTTTTTATGAGCTGAGAGATTTTCCAGTCAGCATTGCACACTGATTTTGATACTATATCACCCAGGCCTGAACGTATCATTTCAATCGGTGAGTCTGTTAATATATTGATATCTGCAAAGACTGCTTTTGCAGACGGTATCATGAGTGTTTTTTTTATCCCTTTATCAGTCAACGCAGCCATCGAGGATGTATACCCATTCATTGAAGGCGCTGTTGCAATAAGCATAAAAGGCAGTTCAACCAACGCTGCAGCATTTTTTGTCAGGTCACTGACCACTCCTGACCCGGCAGATATAAGATAATCTGTTCCGGTATCTATCCTGTCTGCAATTCTTTTTGACAGTTCAATCTCAGGCTTAAGTATCTCGTTCCCATCACCAACCGGGTATGGTTTAATGAAAACCCCTTGATCCTCGAGGGTCTGTAAAACTTTCTTTCCAATATTCCCTTCAATTCTCTTATCATAAATCAAACCGCCATTCCCTGATACACCCAGTTTATCCATCTGATGTTTAACCTCCAGAATGGCCCCTTTTTTCACAGAAAGATACTCAATCGGTATTGCGTGTGTCCTTCCGCACACACAGGAAAAAGAAATCCCCATTAATTCATCCGTTTCTTTTTCGATTATTGACTGAATAATCCCTTTTACATTCCGGTCTTTCACAGGAACCCCTCAAAATCTTTACCGGACAATCGTAGAAAGAGAAAGCATTTTTTCCCAATGAGGATGAATATGATATCCGGATAATCAATGGTATAAAAAATCTACCTGGATACCGATTCGTTTCATAAACTCTTCCTCATTCACGATAGTTGTCCCAAACTTTTTGGCTTTATCGAGTTTACTGCCAGGATTTGCTCCTGCAAGCAAATGGGTAGTCTTGCCAGTAACAGCAGTGGTGACCTTCCCCCCTCTTTTTTTTACCTCCTCCATTGCAGCATCTCTGGGCTTAAAATATTCAAAACTGCCGGTAACGCACCATTCTTCTCCTGCAAACAGTTGTGGGAGTTCTTCTCTTTCCTGCTCAGTTTCAATGGAAAAATTAAGCCCTGACTCCTTAAGCCTTTCTATTATTCGTAGAATCGCTGGCTCGTTCAACTGCCGCACAAGCTTTTCAGCAGTTTTTGGACCAATACCCTGTATATCCTCAAAGATTCCCGGATCCTGCATTGAAACGGCATGAAAAAGCTTATCAATCGAAGTATACCCAGCCTCTATAAGCAGTTCTACAACTTTTGGCCCAATTTCATCAAGTCCAAGAGATGACAGCACTACAGAGAAGGATCTTTTTTTACTTTCTTCAATTCCCTGTTTTATAAGCATCACCTTTTTTTCACCAAACCCTTCTTTGTCTATTAAAACATCAGCGTTAAAAAAATAAATATCAGGGATATCAGAAATAAGTCCATATTCTATCAAACGCTTAATTGTCTCAGAACCCAGGTTTTTAATATCCATCTGGCCTCTTCCCGCAAAAAATGCGATCCTTCCAAAAACCCTTGCAGGACAGTTAATATTCGGACAAAAATGATGGGCACCGTCCTGGACAAGCGGCGTATTACACACAGGACACCTTCCGGGGAGTACATATGTTTTATTTCCCTTATCATTTTTTTCAAGCACCTCTTCAACAGCAGGAATCACATCCCCTCTCCTGCTCACCGCTACCCTGTCATCAACAGCAATATCGAGGCCAATTATGTAATCCTGATTATGGAGCGTTACATTACTCACCGTACTCCCTGAGATACTTACCGGCTTTATCCGGGCCACCGGCGTAACCCTCCCTGTTCTCCCAACCTGCGGTTCAATAAGGGTGATTTCCGAAACCGCCTGAGGCGATTCAAACTTAAATGCAATAGCCCACCTGGGGTGATGTAAAGTGTAGCCCAGCTTATCCCTGGCTTTATTTTCATTCACCTTGACAACGAGGCCATCAATCTCATGCCCGAGGTCTTCCCTCTTTTTCATCTTCATCTGAATATAATCATCTATGCTATCAAGGCTTCCCCTTACCCACTCCCTGTGGGTATTGAAAATACTCTCATGCCTCCGGTCATTGACTGAAGACGAAAAAAAACCGATGTCTTTTCCCACCCGAAAACCCAGCTCAGAAAGCAGGTGCAGTACTTCAATGTGAGCGTGTATGCTTTCATCCCTGAAAGATCCTTCATATACAAACGACCTCAGAGGTATTTTTGCCACTTCACTGCTCTTCTTTCTCCTTAAACTCCCTGCAGCAAAATTCCTCGGATTTGCATATATATTGTCCATATCCTTATTTAAAGCATTAAAGCCAT
>JAUVYC010000009.1 GCA_030603285.1 Spirochaetota bacterium | reverse complement strand
GAAGTTACAGGGGGACAGGTGGATATGTCCCGGTTTGTTCGTGATATGCGCGAGCTTTCTGCGAATTCAGGGTTTCACGGGACACAAACCCATGGTGGTATGCTCATTACCGCACAGCGGCTCAATGCCGAGGCTGCCCTGAATCCAGGACGAACAGCCTGGATTACTGAGCCATTGAAAGTGGAATCAAAAAAAGGTAAGTATCTGTACTGGGTGGGCGGGGCGCCGTTTTTTGATGCAGCAATGCCGGATCTGAAACCTGCAGCTCTGGACTCTGCCCGTGCTTCGATTCTCCTGCTGAATAAACTGGGTGTGAGGCCGGTAGTTCTTGAAAATGAGCGGTTTTCCGGACATGACATGTTGTGGACAGGTGATACGAAAACTTTTCGCAGCCTGGCTGACCAGAACCTTATAGCTATTAATACGTCCGGTGCGTCCATGATTATTGTCTCTTCGCCTGAGGATTATTACACACTAACGAAAAGTTATGCGGAATACTCGGGAGGGCTGGACTGTGAGGTATGCCACATAACGGAGTTCATTGCAGATCATCTGTCTGAGCTGAAATTCAGTGAGTATCAAAAACGGGTGACGTATCACGACCCGTGCAGACTGGGCCGTGGGATGGGGGTCTACGAAGCGCCGCGGAAAATCCTTAACACTATTCCGGGTGTGGAACTGGTTGAGATGAAAAATACAAGGGAGTTTGCCTCGTGCTGTGGAACATCCTGTTGGACAAACTGCGGCAGGTATTCCAAATTGATACAAATAAACCGTCTGAGGGAGGCAGCTGCTGCCGGTGTGGATGCACTGGTTACCACGTGCTGTGAATGCGCAATGCATTTTCGCTGTGCCATACGCCCCGAGGCCTGGCGGCAGGTTTATGTGAACGTTTTGGATTTAACGGTCCTCGCTGCATCATTATTGCAAGGTTAAATTATGGGACGAATAGAAAAACATCCAATTTTATCAATCCCAAAACGGCAAGATATTTCTTTTACGTTCAACAGCAAAAAGCTAACTGCAAAAGAAGAAGAGGTGATTTCTTCGGCACTATTTGCTCACGGAATTAATGTGTTCGGGCACCATCCTTTGGATGGCTCACCGCAGGGGCTTTACTGCGCAAACGGCCAATGCGCGCATTGTATGGTTGTTGCAGATGGGCTTCCGGTAAAGGCATGCATGACTGTGGTAAGCCCTGGAATGACAGTGCAGAGCCTCAAGGGTAATCCGAAAATGCCTCAAGAAGATACTGTGCCGAAAATGGTTAACGTTCGTACAGTTAAAACACCTTGCCTCGTTATCGGCGGAGGACCGGCGGGACTTTCTGCTGCAATAGAACTGGCGAAATTCGGAGTACGAGGTATTCTTGTTGATGATAAACATACACTGGGTGGGAAACTCACTTTACAGACACACAATTTTTTTGGTTCCCGCGGAGACTGCTATGCTGGAACACGGGGTATTGATATTGCACATCTGCTTGAAGAAGAATTGAAAGAATACGGCGGAGGCCTCGTTGACGTCTGGCTGAATTCATCCGCGGTAGGTGTGTTTTGTGATGGAAAGGTTGGCATCGTAAAACAGGGAAACCATGTTCTTGTTAAACCCGACATCTTGCTGGTGGCTACCGGAGCCCGTGAGAAGATGCTGGCTTTTCCTGGCTGCGACCTGCCGGGTGTATATGGAGCCGGCGCCTTCCAGACACTGGTAAACCGCGATCTTGTGCATCCTACCGAGAGGCTGTTTATTTGCGGCGGGGGAAATGTCGGACTGATAAGCGGCTATCACGCACTGCAGGCGGGAATTGACGTAGTTGGATTGGTGGAAGCACTTCCGGAGTGCGGTGGATACAAGGTTCATCTGGACAAACTGCAAAGACTGGGTGTACCGGTATACACATCTTACACGGTTTGCTGCGTGGAAGGAAAAGATTGTGTGGAAAAGGTTGTCATTTGCGGGGTAGATGAGCGGTTCAGGCGGATTCCCAGCACTGAGAAGATTTTCCAGGTGGATACATTGTTGATTGCTGTTGGTCTTTCACCGGTAAATGAAATATATATCAAAGCGAAAGAATACGGAATGAAAGTATTTGCAGCCGGGGATGCAGAAGAAATTGCTGAGGCAAGTGCCGCAATGTTCAACGGACGCATCCGGGGAAGGAAAATCGTCAGGGAAACTGGCAAACCATGTTTTATCCCGGAGAAATGGAATGAAATCGCTGCTGTACTCCAGAGCAAACCAGGTAAAGAAATTGAAAAGAGCCCACATACGCTCCCTGGAAAGGTATACCCGTTAATTCGCTGTATCCAGGAGATACCGTGCGATCCATGCACTAAAGTCTGTCCAGGGAATGCTATAAAAGTGAAAGAGGGAACCCTGACCGGGCAGCCGTCATTTGAAGGCGACGTCTGTTTGGGGTGTGCTCAGTGCGTACTGGTATGCCCTGGCCTGGCAATTGTTCTGGTGGATGAACGCTATGATACAGAGCATAAACGGGCGCTCTTAACGCTGCCAGTTGAATTGGACAATGATAACATTGGTTCCTGCGAGGAAGTTACCACGGTGGGGCCCTGGGGGCAAGGTATTGGCACAGGAAGAGTAATCGGGGTTCGAAGCGCTGCATCCCAGGACCGCCGCAGGCTTATACTTTTGGATGTGCCGTTTGAAGATCGTGGTCACGTTGCCGGGATCAAGCTGCGAGAGGCAACTGAAGGAACAAGGGGTAGTGTACCTTCAGCGGAAGAGGACGTTATTATTTGCCGGTGTGAAAGAGTAACGAAGCGCGAGATTGTACAGTTAATTCGTTGTGGGTATCGTGATATGAATCAAATCAAAGCTGCTCTGCGGACTGGAATGGGTGCTTGCGGAGGTAAGACATGTACGGAGTTGATACTGGGATTGTTCCGAGAAGAGGGTGTGGATTTAAAAGATGTTATCCTCCCAGTACACAGGCTCCCGGAGACAGAAGTCCCGCTTGGAGTGTTTGCCGGGGTAAAAAAAGGAATGTAAGTGAGCAATAATTATGATGTGATAGTAATCGGTGGTGGAAGCATTGGAGTTCCGACAGCATTATTCCTGACGCTGGAAGGACAGAAAGTTCTGGTTGTAGAATCAAGCTCCTCTGTTGGCCAGGGCCAGAATAAGGCGGCCCTCGGAGGAATACGGGCTACCCACTCTGATCCGGCAAAAATCCTCATCTGCCAGGAAAGCTTGCGTATCTTTAGCGAATGGGAACAAACCCACGGGCAAAACATTGGCTGGAAGAAGGGTGGATACTGCTTTCCCGCATACAGGACCCATGAGGAGAATATCCTCAAAAGCCTTCTCCCAATTCAGAAATCCTTCGGGCTGAATATTGATTGGCTGGATGCAGATGGTATCAGGGAAGTTGTGCCCGGGATACAGCATGAGGGATTGATTGGGGGTACATTTTCGCCTGATGACGGTCAGGCTTCGCCACTGCTGGCGATTGATGCAATGTTTCGTGTATCGCGGGAAAGGGGGTGCATTTATCGTTTCCGCGAGAGAGTGGTGGAGCTTTTGATTGAAGGAAACCGTGTGAAAGGCATCAGGACTGAGAAAGATACGTACTACACGCCTGTAGTAGTGAACGCTGCTGGTGCCAGTGCAAAAGGGATGGGAAAACTGGCAGGCCTGGACATTCCGGTAACTCCGGACAGCCACGAGGCAGGCATCTCTGCACCGATAGAGCAGTTTCTCGGCCCTCTGGTTGTGGACCTGCGGCCTGGACCGGAAAGGAAAACATCCAATTTCTACTTTGTCCAGAACAACAAAGGGGCTGTTATTTTTTGTTACACGCCTTCTAAACCATTTTTAGGAACCAACAGGGAGCCGACTTCTGAGTTTCTGCCGATTGTTGCACGGCGAATGGTCAACCTCCTTCCGCGTCTGAAGAATATGCTCATTCGGCGTGTCTGGCGTGGGCTTTACCCTATGACGCCTGACGGCCTGCCGATATGTGACTGTGTGCATGAGATAGAGGGGTTGTACCTTGCAGTGGGTATGTGCGGGCAGGGCTTTATGATAGGACCGGGCATTGGCCGGAATATGATGAATCTTATACTGTACGGGGCACCGGTGATGGAGCAAAAGATATTTGACACATTAAGTTTCTACCGGGATTTCTATGGTTCGAAAAAAGAAGCACTGAAGTAATACCATAAAACATACATGTTTCGGTTCTTTAAAAGTTATTTGCTGCTTCAACTTCTCTCAGGAGGTTGCTCCTGCAGGAGCAACCTCCTGACAGGAGCAAAAGCCCTGTAATAAAGGTGATTTTTCCACCATCAAAGTTTGCTTCTATTGCCTACACTCACCCTGTCTCTATTACTCCCTTATCGGCCAGTTCATCGACTTCCTGCTCGCTGTATCCTAATAGAGATACCAAAATGGATCGAGTATGCTGACCAAGGTTAGGGGCAGGTGCAGTGGGTGGAACAGGCGACGAAGAGAGAAGGGGCTGAGTGCGCGCAAATTGGTAGTCACCCACCCCTGGATCGCTGATAGTCAGGAGCATCTGTCGAGCTTTTACTTGAGGGTCGGCAAAGATATCTTCGGCCGTATTAACTGGGCCTGTGGGCACGCCATCTTCATTGAGTGAAGAAACAGCTTCTTCACGTGTCATACCAGCCAGCCACCCTTCGATAATGGGCTGTAAAATCTGGCTATTTTCGGCCCGGGCAGTGCCGTTACTGCTGCGTGGGTCATCAATTAAATCTTCCCGTCCCATAGCTTTACATAATCTGCTCCATATCACATCATCCGGCACATTGAGTGCAATATATCCATCTTTGGTTTTAAAAGCCCCACGTGGGTACAGGTTTTTTAAACGGCCTCTGTGCGGCGATTGACCGGCAATGGAAAACAGCGTAATCATACGTTCGTTTAAAGAGACCATGTTGTCAAACATCGCAGAATCAATATATTGCCCAACCCCTGTGCTTTCACGCATGAAGAGAGCAAGCATAATACCATAGGCGGTTACCAGACCGGAATAAATATCAGCCAGGCCGTAAATGGTCCACGAAGGAGGCTTATCTTCAAAGCCCACTATGTGCATAATACCGCTCATAGCCTCGGCGACAATGTCAAAAGCAGGACGGTTGCAGTAGGGCCCCTGGAAATCGGGCAAACGGCCAAATCCGGAAATGGCGGCGTAAATCAGACGGGAATTGATAACTTTCAAGTCATCATACTCAAGTCCAAGTTTTTTAACTGAACCGGGACGCAGGTTTTCTACCACAACATCCGATTTGGCCACCAGCTTTTTATAAATTTCATGGCCTTTGGGATCACGTACATTCAGAGCCATGCTCTTTTTGTTGCGATTATAACCCATAAAGCCGCCGGCTTTTTTAACACCTCCCTTCTCCGCAAAGGGGGGAATGGATCGGCGAGGGTCGCCTTTGCCAGGCCGTTCAATTTTGATCACTTCAGCCCCGGCATCACCCAAAAGCATCGTGCAGTAGGGAGCGCTCATATAGTGTTCCATGGCTATAACTCGGATACCTGATAGTGGTTGTTGCATAATTATCTCCTTTACTTGTTTAATTTTTATTCTTTAATGCTGATTCTATTTTAAAAAATGTTGTGTGTCAAGGAAAAACCTTGACTTCACTCTCCCGTACGATTACAGTTTTTCTTATTAATAAGCTAATGAGGAAGAAACAATGAACACAGTTGATGCCATTATGACGAGAAGAAGCATACGGAAATACACTGATATGCCTGTAGATAATCAAACCATTCAAACCATACTTAGAGCCGGTATGCAGGCACCTTCCGGCAATAATAAGCAGCCCTGGTATTTTGTTATCATTGACGACAGGGAGATATTAGACGATATACCCAGGTTCCATTCCTCTTCTAAGATGTTGAAAGAGGCCCCCCTGGCCATTCTGGTCTGCGGTGATACTTCTTTGGAAAAGAGGCTGGATTATATCAATCAGGATTGTGCTGCGGCTACCCAGAATATTTTATTAGCAGCCCATGATGTGGGGCTGGGAGCCGTCTGGTTGGGAATTCATCCTACTAAGGAAAGGGTAGAAGGTATTAGAGAATTGTTGAAACTGCCGGATGGGATTATTCCGGTATCTCTCATTTCGTTGGGATATCCTGCCGTAAAACCAGAAGCGGAAGACCGATTTCGTCCGGAACGTGTATACCGGAATAGCTGGAAGAATGTAATGAATGCTGATCAATAATCCCCATTTCTCACAAATTGTCTTAACCGTATAGAATAGGGGGTTTTGGCGCTTTTCTCACTTCTGACTCAATTCGATGCATGACAATGTAATGTATTAACATACTAATAATTAACTTTACTCTTACTCAATTTGTGAGAAAACCGCACTAATCCTCAAGGCACGCATGGGTGTGAACCATCGTCTTGTATCCTCTTATCTTAGTTTCTCCAAAGGTGTTTTACCTTTCATCCCTCTTACAAAAGAAGACAGCGCTGTATTACAGGTATTCTGCTAACTAAAATTTTTTTTAAAAAAGTATTTGACAAAAGTACCTTAACCAATATATAATTCATGGTTAAAATATGAAGAAAGAAGTAAGAAGGTAAAAACATGAATAGAAAAGGCCATGCTTTCCCAAGAGATTTTAAAGCAAAAATGCTCAAAGCAGCTCGCTCTGAAGGAATCTATATATATGACGATACGGGGAAACGCTACATCGACGGATGCTCCGGAGCGCTGATATCGGGTGTTGGGCACTGTATACCTGAAGTGGTAGAAGCCATTCATAAGCAGATGCAAATGCTTAACTTCGCTCATCCTTCTTGCTGGCGAAACCCGGCAACTGAAGAGGCTGCAGAGGCAATTGCCGAAATCACGCCCGGTGATTTGAATTATGTTTGGTTCGTATCCGGTGGGAGTGAGGCTATAGAATCCGCAGTTAAAATGGCCCGCCAGTATTTCATTGAAAGGGATGGTTCCGGATCATCTAAACATCTGATTGTAGCCCGCTGGCATTCATATCACGGTGCTACCCTTGGTACAATGGCAATCGGGGGAAACATGGCAAGGCGGCGTATCTTTGCGCCGATGTTCAAAGAACACCCCAAAATTCCCCCACATTATTGCTACAGATGCCCGTATGGACTTGAATATCCGTCATGTGATCTTCGATGCGCGAATGAGCTTGAAAACACTATCCGGCGAATTGGAGCGGATAATGTGGCCGCATTTCTTGCCGAACCTGTTGTCGGTTCCACTGTGGGGGCCCTTGTTCCGCCGGATGAATATTGGCCATTGGTCAGGGAAACCTGCAGCCGGTATGATGTCCTTCTTATCGCAGACGAAATTATGACTGGGATCGGCAGGACCGGAAAGGCCTTCTGTGTCGATCATTGGAATGTTGTTCCTGATATCATCGCCTCAGCCAAAGGTATGGCTGCGGGCTATATACCAACCGGAGGAATCTTTGTCAGAGAGACAATCGCGGAAGCCATTAAGAATGGAAGTGGTCATTTTCTGCACGGTTATACATACAATGCAAACCCGGTAAGCGCTGCTGCCGTGAGCGCAGTTCTCCGTTACATTAAAAAGAATAATTTAATTGAAAATGCACTGGTACAGGGAGAACTTTTAGGAGAAGAGATGGCTCGTTTGAAAACAATCCCAATTGTGGGCGATGTTCGTGGAAAGGGACTGATGAGAGGTATTGAGTTCGTTGCTGATAAAAAGACCCGAAAACCTTTTTCGCGCAGTATGGGCGCTTCTGCGGCAGTTACTGCCGAAAGTATGAAAAGAGGCCTGGTGGTATATCCCTCCGGGGGCATGGTGAACGGAGTGGAAGGGGACAACCTGCTTGTGGCTCCACCCTTAATAGTTAATGGAGATCAAATTAGAGAGATTGTATCTATTCTTGAGGAAAGCATTACTGCAGCTTCTGATGCTTTGCTAAAGAGGTTGCAGCAGACTCTGAAATAAATTTTAATAGATGAGGGGAAGATGAATAAGTGAATAAGGAGGAATCATTTTGGAAACCTCAGTTATTTTAAGCGCTTGTCGAACCGCCGGAGGGAAGTTCGGAGGAACTCTTAAATCAAAGGCAGCCAGTGATCTGGGAGCAATTTCAATAGCCGAAGCGTTAAAACGGTCCGGGATACCGCCGGAAGATATTGAAGAGGTTATAATGGGTAACGGCTGGCAGTCCGGTGTTGGGCCGAACCCTGCCCGGATGGCTGCCTGGAAATCCAACCTGCTTAAAGATGTACCGGCCTTTACCGTGAACAAACGATGTGGCTCCGGATTACAGGCAGTTATGCTGATTGCTGACCGTATCCGCCTTGGGGACATTAAAGCCGGAGTTGCAGGGGGTATGGAGAGTACCACAAATGCACCGTACATACTGCCTGATGCTCGCTGGGGACATATCATGGGAGAGAAAAAGGTTCTTGACGTGCTGCATAAAGACGGATTCATGTGCCCTATGGCCGATATGTTGATGGGAGAGACTGCCGAGCTGCTTGCAGAGGAATACGATATCTCAAGGGAACAACAGGATGCTTTTGCTCTGGAGAGCCATCGTAAAGCTGTTGCGGCGGGCGAATCAGGGAAATTCAAGGATGAAATAGTTCCTGTAACCGTGCGTGTAAAGAAGGAAGAAATCATTTTCGATAAAGATGAAATCCCCAGAAAAAATACCAGCCTGGAAAAATTAGCCAGACTACCCGCAATATTTAAAGAAGGCGGAACCGTGACAGCAGGGACAAGCTCGAGCCTGTGCGACGCGGGAAGCGCCCTTGTTATTACCGGAAAAGACTGGTCTGAAGCCAGCGGTTATCAGCCCATAGCCGAGATACTGGGCTACGCAAGTGCAACCGTCAAACCGGATCACATGGGTTTAGGTCCGGTTAAAGCCTGTCCAAAGGCCCTTGAAATTGCCGGTTTAAAGCTTGAAGACATGGACCTAATTGAAATCAACGAAGCATTTGCCGTACAGGTATTGGCGGTTCAGAAAGATATGCCCTTTGCTATGAAAAAATGCAATGTGCACGGCGGGGCGATTGCTCTTGGACACCCGATTGGGGCTACAGGAGCTAAAATTCTTACCACACTTTTACATGCCCTCCGGGCTTACGGTAAGGAGCTTGGCCTGGCTACGGCATGTATAGGCGGCGGGCAGGGCGTCGCTCTGGTGGTAAGGTGTGTTTCATGAAATTTAATAGGCCCTGATTGAAAGGCCTTGATTGAAAGGCCCTGATTGAAAGGCCCTGATTAATAAGACCCTAATTTCCCAATTAAGGGTAAAAAAATATTTATAAGGAGGCAGTATTATGAAAAAGGTACTTTTAGGAGTACTAATTATTACCTTGAGCGCTGCTTTTGCTTTTGCAGGTGGTGGAACGGCAGAAAAACCAGAGAGGCAATTCCTCACCATGGGCACAGGCAGCCCGGGAGGGGTTTATTATCCTCTTGGCGGCGGTATGTCGGTTATTATTGAGAAAACAGTCGAGGGACTTCGCTGTGCTGCGGAAAGCACGGGCGCTTCGGTTGAGAACTCCCGTCTTGTAGGAACCGGCGATACCGATATGGGGATGGTTATGGGAAGTGTTGCTTATAAGGCAACCGAAGGATTAGAACCATTTGAGAAAAAATATCCTTTAATGGCCCTTTTCCAGATGTATCCGGCACCCGAGCATATTGTAACAACCAAACAGAGCGGCATTAAGAGCTTTGCGGATCTTAAGGGTAAAAAGATATCCATTGATGTGCCTGGAAGCGGCTGCTCTACTATGGCCAAGGCTATGTTGTCAGAATACGGGTTTGACCTTGAGAAGGATGTTAAGCTTGCTGATCTGACACAATCCGAATCAGTGCAGGCTCTGAAAGATGGAATTGTTGATGCCTGTTTCTTCAACTTCGCCTATCCAGCTTCAGCGGTGATGGATATAGCTGCAACCAGAGACCTGGTTATGATTCCCGTGGAAAAAGATTTTCTTGACAGAATTCTGAAAAAGAATCCTTACTATGTGGCAGTAACGATTCCAAAAGGGGCTTATCCCAAAGTAGATTACGATGTTTTGTGTGCGGGAGATTCAAATGTAATGGTCTGTAATGAAGATATGCCCGAAGACATTGCTTACAGTATTGTAAAGGCAATTTATGAGAATGTTGACCAGGGGAAATATGCTCTTACAAATATTCACCCCATTGCCAAACAGCTTACACCTCAAAATGCAGTAAATGCTCCAATAGCAATGCATCCTGGTGCGATGAAGTATTTTAAAGAAAGAGGTATGTAGTCACTTAAAGGCTGCGGGATTTCTTCCGGATTTCCCTGCAGCCTTTTCAATTTAGAAACGATGCCGTTACGAATAAGAATTGGTTTAGTAATTAAAACATTGATATTTGTTTCAATATTTTTTTTTCTGCATGGCTGTAAGAGTGAGCCTGGGCTGTATCTTCAACTCTACAGCATGCAGCAAGAAAAAGTTGTTAAGGAGTTCAAGGTAGAAACAGGAGATAAGTTTTATCTTGATTATATCCACTCATCAGAAAAGACACCGATACATGATGTTTTTGAGATTGATGAAAATGAGAATATTATCTTAGTTGAGGAACAATATCACTGGTATGCCGTGGGTCTTGAGTCCAATCCTGAATATGAATCGGCTACGATTGTCTTCGACGGAAAAGTCACCCGGGTAAAACTAAACCGCTTATTTCCTACTCTTTTATTGAGAGTCGGATGGGTAGCTGAACAGGTTCTTACTTTTCAGGAGGAAGAGGTTAATATTAAAGATTTAACAGAAGGTGGCGACCTGCTTCAAATATCCGTGGTTCATAAATAACAGAGGGGGATAGCTATGACAGAAGGATTAAAGAGCGGGGAATTGGAAGAAGGGAAAGAATTAAAACTTGAGGAAGACGAAAAGGTTATTAAATCTGTTTTAGAGCAATTTGAAAAGAAAAGAGAGTTCGCCGGATTTGGTAATATAGTTGTTTCGGTTGTTGCGATTGCCGCCTCTTTATATCATCTTTTATATGCCTATTTCCATCCGTATTTTGCCTTAAACCACAGGGCTATACACGTGATGTTCATGTTTATTCTTCTTTTTATTCTTTATCCCCTTTCAAAGAAATGGTCTCCACGAAAAAGGATAAGTATTTTGGACATCATTTTTTTGGCTGCCTCTACAGGAATCTGTTTGTGGATATTTATTAATTCCAGTGCCATCTTAAGGCGGGCCGGTGTTTTTGATATTAGAGATGTAGTTGTAGGGATAATCCTTGTTATTATCGTGCTGGAAGCTGCAAGGAGGGCTACAGGGTGGGCTGTGCCTACAATAGCTTCAATTTTCATTTTATATGCCTTGATGGGCCCTTATTTACCGGATTTCTTTGCCCATAAGGGATATTCCGTAAAGAGGATTTCCACCTATCTTGCTCTTTCCATGGACGGCATTTTTAGCATCCCGATTGGAGTATCTTCCAATTTTATTCTACTATTTATCCTTTACGGCGCAATCCTGCGTAAAACCGGAGCGGGGCAGTTTTTTACCGATATGGCCTTTGCCTTAACCGGTGGCTCCAGGGGGGGGCCGGCAAAAGCCGCCGTCGTTTCCAGCACCTTCTTTGGGATGATCTCGGGCAGTTCTGTAGCAAACACGGTAACTACAGGTTCATTTACAATACCTCTGATGAAAAAGACCGGTTATCCAAGTCACTTTGCTGCAGGGGTTGAGGCTTCGGCATCGACAATGGGTCAGATAATGCCGCCCATTATGGGGGCGGCAGCCTTTATCATGGCCGAGTTCCTGGCTATTCCTTATATCAGTGTATGTATTGCTGCAGCGATTCCGGCCACCCTTTCCTTTTTTGCCACCTTTATGCAGGTGCATTTCAGGGCCGTTACTCTGAACCTCAAGGGCCTTCCCAAAGAAAGTTTGCCGAGCATTAGAAAAACTCTGGCAGCCGGCTGGTATAATATATTTTCAATATCATTGCTTATCATTTTCCTTGTGCGGCACTTTTCACCTGAAAGGGCGGTTTTCTGGGCAATAATCGCCTCCGTTCTTTCATCCTTTGTTATGGCTGTTGTCAGAAAAGAGTCGCTTATAGAATTCGGGAGGAAAATTCTGGAGGGCCTTAAGGAAGGATCTCTCGGAGCGGTGGAGGTTGCCGCCGCCTGTGCTGCTGCGGGAATAATCATCGGCTCAATTACCATGAGCGGATTGGGTATCAAGTTTTCCTCCTATATTGTAGATGCCTCAAGGGGTAGTTTATTCTTAGCCCTTCCTTTTACCATGATAGCCTGTATTCTTCTGGGCATGGGTGTTCCCACAACAGCCCAATATATCATAATTTCCTCTTTAGTTGCCCCTGCTTTAGTTAATATGGGTGTGCTGGCTATTGCCGCCCATCTTTTTGTCCTTTATTTTGGTACCAGGGCAGATATAACACCCCCGGTTGCGCTTGCCGCCTACGCAGGAGCCGGAATAGCCAAATCCGATCCCTGGAAAACGGGGCTATCCGCCTTTCAGCTCGGCATTGCGGGCTATATTATTCCCTTTATGTTTGTTTTTGCACCAGAGCTCCTTTTAATCGGCAGCTTTCCCAAGATAATCTTGTGTATTGGTACTGCTGTTATTGGTATTTACAGTCTGGCTGCTGGCGTTCAGAGATGCATGATTATTAAAGCCATCTGGTATGAGTTAATTCTACTATTCGTTGTGGCCTTTCTGATGATCAAGCCTGGATTGATGACGGATATCAGCGGTTTGGGATTGTTCGTTATTGTGTATTTATTGCAGAGGTTTAGAAAGGTGAAAATTGAAGCAAGGGCAGCCTGAGTATTCTCTTTCCAATACAGCAGACAGTCCTCTTTTTGAACAAAATCTAAAAAAATAATTCTCCCTTTCGGGTATCTTGCTTTTTCTCAAATTTTCTTTGTCTTCCTCTCCTAATGTGGGCAAGCCACATTCTTGATTTTTAGAATTTTCTTACCTAAAAAGCAAGAAAATTGGTATTAAGGTACTATACTGGTTCCGGAGTCCTTAAGTTCAATAGAGAAAATGTTATTTCTGCTGTCTATACAGCACATCAAAAGACGATGGCGATGGGCATTACTCTGCTTTCGATCTATTTTGTCAATATGAGTATATTATTTATTAAAAAATCTTGACAGAAGGTTTTATAAGATTATAACTTTCCCTATCGCTATAAGGAGACGACCGGTGTCTATAACCCTCCCGGAAAATGTTTTTGTAAACTTTCTCGTTATGGGGGTGAGCTTTTTTATACTATCAAAAAGCGCTGGCTTCCTTGTTGACGGTGCTGTTGGAATAGCATATGACCTGAAGGTTCCCAAAATGGCTATTGGTATTCTTATCGTAAGCTTTGCTACTACTGCTCCGGAGTTTACTGTATCCGTTATCTCTTCTATACGACATGAACCAGAGTTTGCCTTTGGAAACGCAGTTGGTTCGGTTATAGTAAATGGTACCCTTGCTCTTGCTTTAGGAATTCTGGTAGCACCGGCTGCCATAAAGATTGACTCTAAACTGCTGAAGATAACCGGTCTTTGGCTTATTGGGATTGATATATTTGCCTTTTTTTTAAGTTTAAATGGAGTATTCAATCGATGGGAAGGAGGCATTCTGATTATAATATTGGTCGCTTATCTCTTCAGTGTATTTTTGATTGAAAGAAAACGGAAGAAAGATTGTTCTTCCCCTTATATACATACTCTTGATGAGGAGATTGATGAGAATATTAAACAAGATTCACTAAATATACAGATAATAAAATTTACAGGTGGCGTCCTCGGTATAATCGCAGCCAGCCTGTTCCTTATAGAAGCAGCAAAAAATATTGCTTCATTTTTTGGTGTGTCCAAGACAGTAGTGGGGCTCACACTAATCGCCATGGGAACTTCCTTGCCAGAGGTTTTTACATGCATTATTGCTTCACGTAAGGGGCATGGTGATCTTGCATTCGGTGATATAGTTGGAGCTGATGTTCTCAATATACTCTGGATCATAGGTGCCTCTTCACTTGCAAACCCAATCGAGGTTGCACTGGGAGAGGTTCTGTTCTCATTCCCTTTTATGCTGGTTGTGGTAGTTACAATGCTTGGCTTTGCACGCATGGGGTATAGACTTGAGAAATGGAAAGGGATTGTGCTTCTTAGCCTCTATATTGTCTTTATCACCCTTGCCGTGCTGTTATTTGTTACAAAAGGGATTCAAATTCTTGCTCCTGGTTAATAATAAATATATAAAAAAATACAGTTATATAGCAGAGATAATGTTATCTTTTTAAAACTGCTTTAAGGGCTTTTACAAGACGGTTAACATTTTCTTCTCTGGCTGTATGACCCATCAAGCCGATACGCCATATTTTTCCTGCAAGAGGACCTAACCCTGCCCCTATCTCTATCTTATGTTCTATGAGGAGCCTGCTGCGTATGGCTGCATCATTTGCCCCTTCAGGCACATAAACCGCATTAAGCATGGGAAGCCGAAAGTCGGGCTCCACCATCATTTTGATTCCCAAACTTTGAAGTTCCTCTACCAGCTTTTTATGGTTTTCCATGTGGCGCTGAAAGACCTTCTTTACTTCCTCTTCTATCACAAGTAAAAGCGCCTGGTATAGTGCATACAGCATATTGATAGGGGCGGTATGATGGTATACCCTTTTTTTCCCTTCCCAGTATTTTATAATCATACTCATATCAAGATACCAGTTTGGCACCTTGCTCTTTCTATTGATAATGACATCAAGCGCCTTTTCAGAAAAACACACCGGTGATAAACCCGGGGGGCAGGAAAGACATTTCTGTGTGCCGCTGTACAGAGCATCTATGCCCCATGCATCGACAGCCACCTCTATACCGCCCAAACTGGTAACAGTATCTACCAGATAGATTGTATCTTTTCCCTTTAGCATCTTTCCAATCTCTTCTACCGGATTCCTCACTCCGGTAGATGTCTCAGCATGTACAACCGCTGCGATTTTATAAGAGTTCTTCTTTAACTTTTCTTCTACTTTACCGAGTTCTACCGGTTTTCCCCAATCAAATTCGAGAGTGTCAACCCTTGCGCCGAGTCGAGCTGCCATGTCCTGCATGCGCAGTCCGAAACATCCGTTGACCAGTATTAATACTGGATCGCCCCGTTCAATCAAATTAACAAAGCAAGTTTCCATACCTGCAGACCCGGTACCGGAAATGGGAATGGTCAATCGATTGTTAGTCTTCATAATCTTCTGAAGAAGCTTTTTTATTTCATCCATGATTTGGATGAAGTATGGATCCAAATGTCCAAGAGTTTTGCAGCTCAGGGCGTTATAAACCTCTTTGGGTACACATGATGGCCCCGGTCCCATTAGCAATACTTCATCGATTTCCTTCAGCAAGTTTTTCATAATCTTCCCTATAATTTATCCATTATATATTAAGATTAAAAATAATAAATCTGAATTTCCGGAAAGTCAAGTTTTGCTGTAAAAAGTTGAAATTGATATATTTAATTTCTCTGGTGTGTATTATACTCTGGCCCATTCCATTGAATAAAAGTTAATTTAAGCAGGCCAGTACTACCTGGAGAACTCATTTAAAGGACAGCTTAAATGCGGCTGGGATGCTTTCGTTGAAATAAGAAGAGGCCTAAACCCGAGAAAGCAAGTGTAGAAGCTACAAAAAAGAAGACGTTTCTTATGCCTGCATATACAGCAATCCTGGAGCACAATAACGGCCCCAGTGTTCTCCCTATTGCAGAAGCCGAGGCACTTACCCCATAAACAGAACCACGTATCTCAACAGGAGTTTTCTGACCAATGATAGAAAATACATTGGTAAAAATACCTCCCATGAAAAAACCGGTTGCACCATGGAAAATAATGAACTGCCAGGGTGAAGAGCTTAAAGCCTGTGGGATGTGAAGAAGTGAGGATGCAATGAGGCAGATGATCAGAATATACATGTGACCAAAGCGGTCGCCTAATCTCCCCATGATAATAGATGATAGGGCTGAAGCGGCCCCGAAGGCTGAGAAGGTGAGACCTGAGATTGTGGATAGATATTGCTCACCTGGGGCAAGATACTGGATAAAGAGAGGGGCCATAGGAATGATCCCGGCTCGTGAAAAGCGGCTGAAGAATAGCATAAGAACGGCTGAGAGTAAAATGACATCTGACCGTACTATCCTTATGCCTGATAGGAAGTGTCCTGAACTGCCTGGGTTATTGGGTCCTGGAGGAGTAAAATCTTCTTGTACCATAAAAAGCACTCCGGTTCCTCCGGAAAAAAGGAAGAAGCCCGCAAGTAAGAAACTAGCCCGGAAACCAAAGAGGTCAGCGATGAATCCCCCTAAAAAGGGACCAATGGTGCCGCCAACATAAGTGGCACTAAGTACCAGACCGAGAGAGAAACCGAATCTTTTTTCAGGAGTGAATGTGGCTACCAGAGTGAAAGAGGCAGCGACAACCCCTGTAACCATCCCCTGGATGATTCGGAAGAATAAGAGCTGCTCAACGCTTCTGGCCAATGCAAAGAGAGCCATTGAGACAGCTCCTCCGAACATAGAACGGAGCACCATAGGCTTTCGCCCGATACGATCGGATAACGCTCCCCAGATTGGTGCCATAAAGACCATGGGAAGTGCAGGAGCTGCGCCAACAAGCCCAGCCCAAAGCTTAATTGCCCTGGGGTCAGTTAGTCCTAAATCCTGGATGTAAATGGGGATGAATGGTGTGATAGCTCCAAATGCACAAGTGGCGAGCATCTGAGAAATCCACATAAGATAGAGGTTATGTCTCCAATGGTCCAATCACTCCTCCTAATCCTGGTGAGTAGATTATCGTATTAATGCCAATCATTTCTCCTCGGGAGTTGAGCAGCGGACCACGGGAGTTGCCCGGGTTAATAGAGACATCGGTCTGGATCATCTCCCGGATAACCGTTGTATAACTTCACAGCTTCACTGCCAAAAGGAAGCCACCTCCTTTGGAGGTGGTCTTTTACCCACCGGATTGAAATATACCTAAACCCTTTTGCAAATACAAAAGTTAATTTTTAATTGTTAAAATATTCTTGACATAATAGTGATGAACCTCTATCCTGAGGGAAACCAGGACACCATGAGCATGCTCTGGAAAACAAAAAAATCTACGGGATATGAAAGATGAGAAAAAGAAATAAAATTGACCTTAATTCTGATGTAGGGGAGAGTTTTGGGGTTTATAAGATCGGCCTTGATGAAGAGGTGATCCCGTTGGTCAGTTCAGCTAATATTGCATGCGGATTTCATGCAGGAGATCCAGCTGTAATGAGGCTCACTGTTGCCCTGGCTAAAGGACATGGAGTGAGGGTTGGTGCTCACCCTGGATTTCCCGATATGCTTGCTTTTGGCAGAAGATATATTGAGGCTACTCTGGAAGAGATCCGGGATTACATTACCTACCAGATAGGGGCTCTTCAAGCCTTTGCCGCCTTGCAGGGGATGAAACTGCAGCATGTTAAGGCCCATGGCGGCCTTTACAACATGGCAGTTAAGGATCCGGAAATCTGGGAGACAATGGCAGAGGTGATTTCCAGTCTGGACAAAGAACTTATCCTGGTTGTAATAGCCGGACCACGGAAGGAGGAGCTACTGGAGATTGGAAGGCGCTATGGGATTCGAGTGGCCTTCGAGTTTTTTGCCGACAGGGCATATAACCGCGACGGTTCTCTCGTTTCACGTCGGGAGTCAGGAGCTGTAATTGAAGATCACCGGTTGGTGGCAGAAAGAGTCCGGAAAATGGTTACCGAAAGTAAGGTTACTGCCAGGGATGGGACCGAAATTGATTTAACCGCTGATACAATCTGCATACATGGCGATAATCCAGCAGCGGTAAGGCTGGTAAAACGTATAAGGGAAATCCTCTTCGATTCCGGAATAGAAATAACCTCTATGGGTAACTTCCTTTAGGAAATGACCATGCTTTATCAAAACTCAATATATCGCATAATGGGCGATAGGTCTTTAATTATCGAGTTCGGGGATGAAATAAGCCCGGAAATGAATCAAAGGGTAATGGAGTTTACCCACACAATGGCCGCCAATCCCATAGAAGGTGTGGTAGAAACTATTCCTGCCTACAGATCACTCCTCATCGTCTATGATCCCCTGAAGATAAGTTTTAACGTTTTAAAACAGAGGATAGATGATCTGCAAAAGAAGATCGGGGAAATCCAGACCCCCGAGCCAAAGATCATCGAGATTCCTGTTGTTTACGGGGGCGAATATGGCCCTGATCTGGAATGGGTGGCCAGGTACCATAAGATCAGCACTGAAGAGGCGATCAGCTTTCATACAGCCGCACCCTATCGGGTTTATATGATAGGTTTCACACCAGGGTTTCCCTATATGGGAAAATTACCAGAAAAGCTGGTAACCCCACGGAAGGAAACTCCAAGGACTGTAATACCTGCTGGCTCAGTGGGTATCGCACAGAGGCAAACAGGTATCTATCCGTCGGAGAGCCCTGGAGGGTGGCAAATCATCGGCCGCTCCCCACTCAAGCTTTTTAATCCAACTCAATCCCCTCCTACGATACTGAAAATGGGCGATTTGGTAAGGTTCTTTCAAATAGGAAAGGAGGAGTTTGAGCATTGGAAACAGTAGAGACCCTGGAGATACTGGATCCCGGTCTGCTTACCACTGTTCAAGATAGGGGGAGATTCGGCTATGGGCAATATGGAGTTGCTGCCAGCGGGGCGCTGGACTCCTTCTCCCTTAGAGTGGGAAGTCTGCTTGTGGGAAACCCGGAGAATGAGGCATCACTGGAGATCACCCTCTTTGGCCTTAAGGCAAGGGCCCTTACAGATATAGCTGTCGCGATCACTGGTGCTGACCTCGGGGGCCATGTTAATGATAAACCCGTGGATATGTGGACTACTCACATATTAAAAAAGGGGAGTATTCTTTCATTTAAAGGAATAAAGAGTGGTTGTCGAGCATACCTGGCCATAGGAGGGGGGCTCTCCTTACCTGCCATTATGGATAGTAAATCGACAAACCTCTCCTCAAAATTTGGCGGTCTGGACGGAAGACCCCTCCTGAAAGGCGATATCCTCTCTTCGAATTTACCTCAAAATCACCTTATGACAGAAGGAAGAACTTTTCCAGGGGAATGGATTCTTCCTTATCCTGGGGAGTGGCAATTAAGAGTGATCTTTGGTCCTCAAGATGATCAATTCACCCCCATGGGTAAAAAAACCTTTATCGATACTTCATACCAGGTAAGCCATCGATCGGATCGCACGGGTATCAGATTGACAGGGCCTATGGTTGAGAGAAGCCCATCCATAGGTGAGTCAATAATATCCGAAGGAGTGGTTTCCGGGACCATCCAGATACCCGGAGATGGCCAGCCCATTATCATTTTGGTTGAAATTGTTACCGGGGGGTACAGAAAGATTGCTACTGTGATCACGTCCGACCTTCCTCTCCTGGGGCAGCTGAAACCAGGGGATAAGGTAAAGTTTAAAAAAATAACATTGGATCAGGCATACAGAGCCCTGCGAAAGACAGAAATGAGGATGGATAGATTCAAAGAGAGGCTATCCGGTCTGGATTAAAAGATTGCAAGCTCTTCATTCAATAGTCCGATGGTATTATGACAGGCGCAGTGGAGGGTGGCCGATTGACTTTTCATCTCCCTTTTTAAACTTTTTATCTTTTCGGTGTTCATTGCCAAAAGGAAACCATCTCCTTTGGAGGTGGTCTATAATATTTCTAAAAAGATTAATTCAAAGGCTATGCCTTTAAAAGCCTTTTGGCTTGGGAACCACCACCTGCTTTGCAGGTGGTCTTTTACTTAGAATAACAATCTTATTATACAGAAATGTGATGAAAACTCAAATTAAACCATTGATACAAGAACGAAAAAAGGAGTTTTTCCAACACACACAAAACAACCCTTTCATCCTTTTTTACTCCACATATCATACTTCTCTGAAAAAGGATAATGATATTTAAGCATTAGTATACCGTGACTTTTTAATCCTTGACATACTATTCATTATGGACTATATTATGTACGTACATATTTAAGTACATTGCGGAGGTGTTATGAAGACAATTACAGCAAGTAAGGCGCGTTCTGAACTCTTCAATTTACTCAAGAGAACGATCAGAGGACATCGGCAGGTCCGTATCACATCAAAAGAAGGCAGTGTTATCCTGATGTCTGAGAATGATTATGAAAATTTAATTGAAACACTTGAGCTCTTATCGATACCAGGATTCAAAAAAAGTATTCAGGAGGCAGACCTGGAAATTGATAAGGGTGAAACTTATTCAATAGATGAAGTTTTTAGTGAATAATGCAAAAATACGAAGTTCGTATAACCAAACAAGCATTTAAAGACATTAAGGAATTATCCCCGAAAATGAAAGAAAAGCTGAGATCCATCTTGATTGAGATTCTGGCCAATACACCTTACGAAGGAAAAAAACTGGGGGGTGATCCAGGGGGGAATTATGCTATCCGTTTAAATCTGCATGACCGGATTGTTTATAGTGTTGATGAAGATGAAAAAATTGTATATTTAAAACGTGCCAAAACGCATTATGAAAAGTAATCGTTTAAGAACGATTGTCAGGAGACACTTTAATGGTGGTTGGGAATGGAAGTGAAAACAGGGCCTTAGCAGAATCAGATGTAATGGAAATCATTGAAAAAGGCACCCCATCCCGTCTTATCGATGGAAAGAAGGTTTTAGTATTAACTCCTGATACAACAAGAACAGCTCCACTTCCTATGATGATCCGGATTATCAATGAAGTGATCGGAAGCAGGGCTGATCAGCTTGATTTTATGGTTGCCCTTGGTACACATAAACTTCTCACAGAGGAAGAGATATTAGGACTTTACGGAATAAACCAAACTGAAAGGGAAGAGGTTTATAAAAAATCCAGCTTTTTCAACCACTGCTGGGACCGGGCAGATACCTTTGTCAGGATAGGAAGAATTCAGGCACGGGAAATTGAAGCTATAACAGGAGGGCTGTTTAATGAGGGAATCGATATTGAAATTAACCGGAGGATATACGATTATGATCTCATTGTAGTTTTAGGAACTGTTTTCCCCCATGAGGTTGCCGGATTTTCAGGCGGTTATAAGTATCTTTTTCCAGGGATCTCAGGGGGTGATTTTCTTCATTTTTTTCACTGGCTTAGTGCTGTCCAAACCTGTATAAAAACAATCGGAAAAAAGGATACGCCTGTACGGAGAGTGCTGAATTCTGCTGCTGGTTTTGTAGATGTGAAATGCCACTGCATTTCCATGGTGGTAAAATCTGAGAAAGAACTTGCAGGACTATTTGTGGGTACTCCTGAAGAATCCTGGTCTTCCGCTGCTGACCTCTCTTCATGTATTCATATTGTTTATAAGGATCGGCCTTACAGTCTTGTTTTAGGAAAAGCACCCCTTATGTATGATGAACTCTGGACTGCAGGTAAGGTCATGTATAAACTTGAGCGTGTTGTGGCTGACGGTGGAACGCTCATCATCTTCGGAAAGCATATAGATACCATTTCTCACACCTGGGGAAGGTACATCAAGAAAATCGGGTATCATGTGAGGGATTATTTTCTTTTCCAGATGGAAAGGTTTAAAAATATTCCAAAAGGAGTTTTAGCACACTCTACACATGTAAAGGGACTGGGAACCTACGAAAACGGAAATGAAGTTCCAAGGATTGATGTAATCCTCGCAACTTCAATTCCTGAAGATATATGCAGAAAAATAAATCTGGGATACATGAACCCTGATGAGATCGATATTGATGAATATAAGAACAGAGAAGATGAAGGAATCCTTTTTGTAGATAATGCCGGTGAAATTCTCTACCGGTTAAAAGGGGATACAACATAAAAAAATCTTTGCCCTTCAATCAAATATTTCCGGCTGAAGATCCTTTGCCTGGGGAAAGCTCGTCTGGGTACCAGACGATTGCACGCTGATGGCGGCGATACGATTGGCTCGCTTTATGGCTACTGTCAAAGGTTTCCCGGATGCTAGAAAATAAGCAAGGCTTCCTACGAATGCATCACCGGCGCCGGTAGTATCAATAGCTTTCACCGGCTCCACCGGCACATGCTCAGTGTTGCTCTTAGTCACCAGAAGGCTCCCTCGTTTTCCAAGAGTCAGGATCACCGTTTCTGCTCCTCGCTCTATCAAAACGTGCGCAGCAGCTTCTGCTTCCCCTACTGTCTCTACTGTCATGTCAGTCAGGAGTTCTGTCTCGCTTTCGTTGGGGCAGAAGATGTCGCTCAGTTGGCAGAGCTCCCCGGGTAGATTGGGTCGGGCTGGCGCTGGAGTGAAGATGGTTTGAACTCCTTCCTGTCGGGCGATACGCAGGGCAGTTAGGGTGATCTCCAGGGGAATCTCCAATTGGCAGACCAGAATTTGGGCAGCCGCGATGGCCGGACGGGCAGCCTCGATCTCTTCTTCTGTTAACAGATCGTTCGCACCGGT
>JAUVYC010000260.1 GCA_030603285.1 Spirochaetota bacterium | reverse complement strand
GTTATAAGGGCATCCCGTATCGCGAGGCAAAGATTTGGAATTAGAAGCTTTCCTGAGTGATCTTAAAAAAGATCCCAGCTTTAAGAATAATGTCACCTACTGGGGTGTGAGGCCTCACCAGGAAGCCAGGTACAGCCAGGTTCCATCTGAGCTTCATCCTGAATTAAAGCGTTTTCTTGAAAAGTCGGGGATTAACCGCCTGTATACCCATCAGTCCGAAACATATACTGCTGTTAGCTCAGGGAAAAATGTCGTAATTACTACACCAACTGCATCGGGAAAGAGCCTGGCATACAACCTGCCTATACTTGACGGCTTATTAAAGGATAGAGATGCAAAGGCCATTTACCTGTTCCCCACAAAGGCGCTGAGCCAGGATCAGGTGAAAATGATCGAAGAATTCAACATCCCGGATTTAAAACTGTACATTTACGACGGAGATACACCTTCGTCTGTAAGGCAGTCAGCACGGAAAAACGGAAGGCTCATTGTTACAAACCCGGATATGCTTCATACGGGCATACTCCCGAATCATCCAAAATGGGTCAAGATATTTGACGGTCTGAAGTACATAGTCCTTGATGAGCTGCATACATACAGGGGGGTGTTCGGAAGCCATTTATCTCATGTTATGAAGCGGCTTTTGAGAATAGCCCGGTTCTATAAATCCAGGCCTGTTTTTATTGCATCTTCAGCAACAATAGAGAATCCTGATGAGCTTTTTTCAAGAATAACCGGTAACAAACCTGTGCTTATATCAAAGACCGGCTCACCGCTTGGGGAGAAGCATTATATCATCTACAATCCGCCCCTTGTAAATCCCGTTCAGGGGATACGGCGGGGGGTTGTACTTGAATCATATAAATTAGCAAGCAGGTTCATCAAAAACGGAAGCGCAACAATTGTTTTTGCACGGAGCAGACTTAACACGGAGATTATCCTCTCTTATTTAAAAAAGTGGATGCCTGAAACCTCCGGGAGAGTAGAGGGGTACAGGGGAGGGTATCTTCCCAATGAGAGGAGAAGCATAGAAAAGGGGCTCAAGAGCGGGGTAATACAGGGTATAGTGTCTACAAATGCACTTGAGTTAGGCATTGATATCGGAAGCCTTGATGTGAGCATCATGGCAGGTTACCCGGGTTCTGTTTCTTCATTTCATCAGCAGGCGGGAAGAAGCGGGAGGAAAGAGAATATCAGTGTATCGATCCTTGTCTGTTCAAACTCACCTCTTGACCAGTATATAGCAGGGCATCCGGGATACCTGATGGAAAAAAGCCCGGAATCAGCACTGATCAATCCTTCAAACATCTATATCCTGGTTGATCAGGTGAAATGTGCGGCATTCGAGCTGCCCTTTAAACAGGGAGATGCCTTTGGCGATGAGCATGTTTCGGATATTCTCTCCTACCTGGAGGAAAAGGAGGTGCTGCACAGAGAAAATCGCGTGTATCACTGGCAGGACCGCTCGTACCCTGCGGAAAATGTTTCAATACGGAGTGCTGAGGTAGGGAATTTTATTATTGTTGAGATGGCAGGGGGGACAAAGAGAGTTATAGGCGAAGTCGACCGTGCAAGCGTACCTGTTCTGCTCCATGAGAACGCGATCTACATACATGGCAGCCAGCAGTATATTGTTGTAAAATTGGACTGGGATAAGCAGGTTGCGCGGGTTGAAAAATCCACCGTCAATTACTATACCGATGCACAAACCAAAACAGATATCAAGATACTGGAAAATAATCTGGAGGAGCAGTGGTCGACATATAAAGCGTTTCTCTCTGATGTGCTGGTGCGCACAATAGCTGTAAAGTTTAAAAAAATAAAGTTCGGGACTCATGAAAATATCGGATACGGTGATATTCATCTGCCTGAGACGGAAATTCATACGCGTAGCCTTATCCTCTCATTTCATGATGAATTGTTTAATGGGCTGACACGAGAGGAGTGCGAAAACCTCCTGCTTTCTCTTGCGAATTTACTGAAAAACATCAGCCCGCTCTATGTAATGACCGATATCAGGGATATTGGCTATGCAGACACCCTGAAACAGCAGGTGATCGGCCTGCCCACAGTATTTTTATTTGACCGTCACCCTGGCGGAGTCGGGCTTGCAGACAGGCTTTTTGAAGTGAAACATAAGCTCTTACAATCTTCCCTGGAGAGAACTGTTGAGTGTTCATGCAGGGACGGATGCCCATCCTGCGTCGGCCCCCAGCGCTTTAATAAGAAAACTGCAGAGGCATTTTTAAAAACAGTGCTGAAAGGAGAGATAAAACCGGTGGAAAACGCCCGAGCAAGAGGCTCAAATCCCAGGAAAAATATATGAACAGGCTTGACATTTTTGATAGAGCACGGAGTGGCATAAAAACCCCCCCGGAGCACAAGGAAAAGGGAAATAAAAACCTTGATTATATTCTGGACAAACTCGCCGGGAGTCTCATCCGTGACGGGTCATCTTCGCTCATTAAAGTAGAACACTCTATACCTAAAATGTCAGTACATGGCAGCGTAGTATTGAATGATGCAGATGTTTTTAATATTCATTTGTTGACTGTTCTTTTACAGCAGCACTCAGGAATTTTAAGCAGGAATTTCAGTGCCGGTGACCTTCTTTTTTTTGACATTGAAACAACGGGCCTTTCAGGAGGGGCAGGCACTAATGTTTTTTTAATTGGATTACTGCATATAACTGATAGTGATATACAAATTATCCAGTATTTTTTGAATAACCTTTCTTCAGAAAGGCTTTTTTTGGAGCTTTTAAATAACCATTTCAGCAGGGGCGCTGTACTTGTTTCTTATAACGGAAAAGGTTTTGATTACAATGTGATCAAAAGCAGGTGCATCCTTAATAGTTTGCCTTTTGGTGAGCTTAATCCGTTACATCTTGATCTTTTATTCACATCAAGAAGAATCTGGAAAGGGATGTTTCCTGATTTTTCCTTGAAGACAGTTGAGCGAATGGCCCTTGGATTTGATAGATACAGAGACATCCCGGGATTTCGCATCCCTGAGGTATATTTTGACTACCTGAAAGGGCGGGATGCTGCTGAAGACCTGTATGCGGTATTTCTTCATAATAAGAACGATGTTCTTTCCCTTCTGGCCCTTCTTATTAAACAGCTTGCCCTGGTTAAGTCAGGTCTGGAAATCAGGAATAGAGAAAAAAACAGGTATGGCGAACTGTTTAATCCGGCCTCACTTTCTGATATGCTTATTAAGAGCAATTACAATGATGAGGCTAAAAGCCTTCTGTATTGCCATATAGAAGATACTGAGGCATTGAAGAGGCTGGGCCTGCTCTGTAAAAAACAAAAGCATACTGATGATGCCTTACGCTTTTTTAAACTTATAACAGAAAGAACAGAGGGGCTTTTAGATTATATCTTTGCATGTACTGAAATTGCAAAGCTCTATGAACATGTTTTACGGGATATAGAATGTGCATTGTCTTATACAGAAAAAGCCCGGGAAAGGCTTAAGAGAAGCAGCCACTTTTACCATGAATACAACAACCTCTTTGAGAAAGAGAGGGTGCTTATCGAAAAAAGGCTTCATCGCCTGCAGAAGAAACTTTCATCAGTTAAGCATTGTTAAATAATCATAAACGAATGATACGGAGTTTGCAGTATGAAATTTTGTGTTCAAAGTTCAGAGATAGTATTTCACGATTTTTTTAAAATTGAACGGGGCCGCGTGGTGTGGGAGCAGTTTGACGGCACAATGGGTGAGGAACAGACAAGGTATGTTATAAGGAGGGGTGATTCTGTTGGTATCATCCCGGTATGTGAAAAAGAAGATAAAATAGTACTCATTAAACAATTCCGTTACCCTGCAGCAGGGAAAGGATTCGATGGATATCTCTGTGAAATACCTGCAGGAATGGTCGATAAGAACGAAGACCCTGCCCAAACGGCAAGGAGAGAACTTTTCGAGGAAATTGGAATTGAAATAAAGGATGTTTCGCCGCTTATTTCATTT
>JAUVYC010000070.1 GCA_030603285.1 Spirochaetota bacterium | reverse complement strand
TGGGAATTATATACGTGTGAAGGTGTTAAATAGCCTTGGGAAGGGCCGGTTTCTGGTTGAGTTTAAAGGAAAAGGTTATAGTGCCAGTTGGAAGGGAAATATTACAAGCAAACTATTTATTGCAAAAGTTATAAAAATTGCACCTCAATTGGAGCTAAAGTTTATAAAAGGATTGGATAATAAAAAACCTTTCTTCAATAGCGGTGTTTTAGATACTCTCCTTAATATAAAAAAATCATTTATTCAGAATTTAATTACCTCCAATAATTTTTTTATAAACCTTAGTGTTTTATTTCAGAAAGATAAAAAGGGTATGAGGGAAAACATACAAACAAGCATAAATAAGCAGAATATTTTAAATGTAATAAATAAAAATGCAGCAATTTTAAATGAAGTAAAAGAATATTATGTGCTTCAAAATATTTATAATTATATTAATCCAAATTCTTATATATTTTATTTTCCTTTTAAGATTTATCAAAAAAACTACTTTTGCGATTTAAGACTATTTGGAGGGAAAGAGAGTTTAAATAATTCTCTTTTCCTTTCAATATCTCTTGATAATGAAAGAAAATTATGGTTTTTTGTATTTATAGATTATGAAGTAATTGTTTGTACTGTATCAGCTAATGATATGCACCTTGAAAGAAGATTAAAATTGCATATTAATGCGCTTGTAAAAAATCTTCAAAATCTTAATTACAATCGAAAAGTAGAGATACATTTTGCCCCTTACAGTGAGCAAGATTATTTAAAGCTTAATATGATTAAAAAAATAAATATTAAGATGTGATTTATGAAAAAGAATGCAGTTGCAATTAAATATGAAAAGGGTGATTATGCACCAAAAATTGTTGCAAAAGGAAAAAATCGGATTGCAGAAATAATAATAAAGATCGCAAAGGATAATAATGTAACTATTGAAGAACACAGCCTTCTTAGTGAGGCTCTTATGCAATTTGATGTAGGGGATTATATCCCGGAAGAAATGTATGAAATTGTCGCTCAAATATTAGCATTTGTGTATAAAATTACCGTATAAACTGATTAAGAACCAATGTTCACACTTATTTAAGGCATCAGGAAAATAAGGGTGGAGAAAAATGGCAATGAAGAAGCTTAAAATAGAAGAACTGAAACCCGGAATGGTATTTGATAAGGCAGTATATATCGATATGAGTAATATGCTGGTGGCTCCAATGGTTCCGTTGAAAGAGGAAGACATAAACCGTTTGAAAAAGTGGGGAATAGAAGAGGTTGAAACCGCAGGTGACGTTGTTCCACAGGGAAAAAGTTTAAAACCGAAAAAATTATCGATTAAGGATGAAGTGAGCAAGCTTACAGAAATGTTACAAAAGGGAAATAGTCTTGTTGAAGAGCCGGTAGTGAGGACTTTCAATCATGTATACAAGGATATATACAGGCTGATAGAAGATATTTTTGAAAAGATCCGGAATGGTGTGGGGTATGGGAAAGAGAAAATAATGAGCGCTATGGATGAACTTATTATCGAAGTTAGCAAAGATACAAATACTGTCTTAAATGAAGTAACGAAAGAACATGAAGGAACATATCTTTATACTCTCAGTGTCAATGCAACCATTTTATCTATTGTAACAGGTATTTCTATGGGATATGGCCATAACAGGCTTATTCCCCTTGCAACTGGTGCCCTTTTGCATGATATCGGGATGGTGAGGGTTCCGAATTACATAACAGAAAAAAGCGGGTCATTAACAACAGATGAATACAACAGGATTAAAACCCACCCGCTTCATGGGTACAGGATTGTAATTAGAGAATTGGATCTTGGAAATGAAATAGCTAACGTGGTATTACAGCATCATGAAGCGTACGATGGAAGCGGATACCCTCGGAAATTAAAAGGGGATGATATATCGGTATATGCAAGGATAGTATCTATTTGTGATGTCTATGCGGCAATGACAAAAAAGAGAAGTTATAGAGATGAACATCTTTCCTACAGTGCGATGAAGAATATTCTGGGTGGGTCAAGTAGAAAGTTCGATCCTGAGATTGTAAAGGTATTTCTTGATAACATGGCCATCTATCCTGTCGGAAGCATGGTCCAGCTTAACAATGGTGTAATGGCAAGAGTAGTGAGCGCTAATTCAGAATTTCCTTTGAGACCAAGGGTATCAGTAGTAATTGATGAGTTTGGAGAAAAAGGCGAGGCAGAAAAAATAATTGATTTGCAGGAAACAAAAGACCTTTTTATCACTAAACCGCTGTCAAAATCATTTATGAGAAAATTGTCGAATGGCGAGTAAAGACGTAGGAAAGATAGGTGAAAATAGAATTGCCAGGTATTTGAAAGATGAAGGGTGGATAATATTAGAAAAGAACTTCCGGTTTCATAAGAAGGAAGTTGATATAATTGCGCGAAAGCATGATTTAATTATTTTTGTGGAAGTAAAAACACGAAAAAATACGCAGTTTGGCCGGGGGAGTGAGGCAATTGACACCCAAAAAAGAAATAATATAATTCATGTAGCACGCCATTATATAGAAAAGAATAACCTTAATAACTTCAATGTAAGGTTTGATGTTGCAAGTATTGATGGTGAGTCATTCTCATATATTGAGAATGCATTTCAGGTGTAAGAATTTATTGGTGACTAATCATGGGGAAAATAAAGGATAAAAAACAGATTACTATAGTCTCAATTAAAGGAGGGGAAATTGATATTGATGCCTTGAGAAGAAACAGAATAGAAAATCTCAAGACAATGATTAATAATGAAGATTATGTAAATGAAGCTATTGTAAAACTTGCAAACTCTCTCATAGCGGGGCTTATGAAATAGCTGTTGCGTACATATTTAATTCACTGCCAAAAGGAAGCCATCTCCTCTGGAGGTGCTCTATAATTTTAATAAAAAGATTAACGCGAAGGCTATGCCTTTCAAAGCCTTTTGGCTTGTCCAGTTCTGAATCACGGTATTACACTTTACCTTATTTCCTGAGAAAATCCTTTTTAGATTCAAATTGCAGCAATTTAAATGCAGGGAGCCTAAAAGAATATGTATTATCGGGAAAAGTTTAAACGGTATAGAGATTATAAACAAAGAAAGATGTATATTCCTAAGGTTATCTGCCCCATTTGTACGAAACAGATTAATAAAGTGACTACTTCAATTATTCATAAGGAGACAGGTAAAAAGGCACATTTTGATTGTATAATTCAAGAACTTAAGAAATTTTATCATTTAAACCCGAAGGAGGCTGTTTGTTATCTTGGCGGAGGAAGTTTTGGGATTATTGAAGAAAATAAAGGACACAGTACAAAAGGATTTGTTATTAAAAGAAGAATACAATACGAAGAAAAGTGATTGATTATTGTATATATAGTTTAATTAATCGTTGTTTTTTGCTCAAAAAATATCCCCGATTTGTTTCTCTATCTGCAAGTTAGCCCTTTTTTTATTCATTTCTTGAAATAAGAACTTCTTTTTCGTTGTTTAAGTAGTAAAAGGGAAAAGAGGTGTGATATTCAATGCAGACTTAAATCAGCAATGATAATAGGTGTGATATACCTTGCAGACTTAAATCATCAACAGCGGAGAGGTGTGATATACATTGCAGACTTAAACCAGCAATGCTAAGAGGGGTGATATTCATTGTGGACTTAAATCATCAATATCGGTGAGGGGTGATATGTTTTATAGACTCAAATCAGCAACAGTAATGGGAGTTGATTCTTCGATAATTGAAATCGAGGTTGATTTAAAAAAAGGCCTTCCTCAGCAAACCATAGTCGGCCTGCCTGATACTGCAGTAAAAGAAGCAAAAGAAAGGGTAAATTCAGCGATAAGAAACTCTGGTTTCAATTTCCCGTTAGGGAAGCTAACTATTAATCTTGCACCTGCAGACATAAAAAAAGAGGGTTCTATCTTTGACCTTGGAATTGCTCTTGGAATTTTAACAGTTTCTGAACAGATAGAAATAATTCAAGATATTGAGACATTTATCATACTGGGAGAGCTGTCGCTTGATGGATTTGTACGTCCTATTCATGGAGTCCTTGCAATTCTTGAGGATGCGAAAGAAATCGGTATCCAAAATCTTATACTTCCTGTAGATAATTATCAGGAGGCTCGTCTTATATCCGGACTGGCAATATACCCTGTTGGGTATCTAAAGGATGCTGTACAGATTGTTTCGGGGCATAACAGCAAAGGAAATCCAGATTTGATTTCTAAAAGTAGAAATGCGAAAAACATTAATATAAATAAGAAAAAGAACAATAAGTATAATCGTTTTGATGTTGATTTCTCTGAGGTAAAAGGTCAAAATTATGCTGTAAGGGCAGTTGAAATTACGGCTTCTGGAGGACATAATATTCTTTTAATTGGATCCCCGGGTTCAGGAAAAACAATGATCGCTTCAAGAATACCTACAATAATCCCTGAACTGTCAGAGAAGGAATCTATAGAGACCACAAAAATTTACAGTATTGCCGGATTTCTGCCCTCAAATGAAGGCCTGATAAAAAATAGGCCTTTCCGGGCACCTCACCATACAGCATCAGAGATTTCGATTATTGGAGGTGGTAAGAATCCCATTCCGGGTGAGATAACCCTGGCACACAATGGGATACTCTTTTTAGATGAATTTACAGAGTTTAAGAGTAACATTATTCAATCACTCAGGCAGCCAATTGAAGATGGTGTAATAACAATTGCACGGGCAGATGTTCGAATTTTATTTCCTGCTTTATTCATGCTGGTCGCTTCGATGAATCCATGCCCCTGCGGATATCTATTTGATACTGAACGAAAATGCCAGTGCAACCATTCTCAGATAAGTAAATATTATATGAAAATATCAGGCCCGGTTCTGGATAGAATAGATATTCAGGTAGAAGTAAAACCATTAAAAGCCTGTGATATCATTGAATATAAATCTGCTGAATCATCCTCTGTTATAAAAAAACGGGTATTACAGGCCAGAAAGATACAGAAGGAAAGGCTTGCAAAGTATGGAATCGCACTTAATGCTTTGATGAATGTGGAGCTCATTAAAAAGTATTGTGCGCTGGATAAGCAGCTGCAGGAACTTATGTATTTTGCAGTAGAAAGATATAAACTTTCTGCACGGGCGTACTATAAAATATTGAAAGTCGCACGGACAATTGCTGACCTTGAGAACAGAGATAAAATTTTAAAGGAGGATATTCTGGAGGCTCTTTCCTATCGAGAAGTTGAGAATATTCTATACAACAAACCATCTAATAAAGTTCAAGTGGCTGCGACTTGAATCAAGTCGCGGCGTAATCACCCTCAGAATCTTACTATCCATAGACAGTGCTCCTCATCTTTTATATATACCGGATTGGTTTTCATATTTTGATAATGATACAATAATATACACTTATACATATTGACCCTGGATAATATTTTTAATACCTTTGGCTGGGGAATTTAATGTTGACAAAAAATATTCAGCTTTTAATATGTTGATAATTAAGTTACAATAGATGTGTTGATAAATAAAAATGTTATGAATAATTAAAATGAAAAGGGATAATTCTTTACTCTGGATTGTAACAATTTTTTTATTTCTGGAAATATTGTTATTTGTATCAATTTACTATTTTTTCAGTATTCCCGTTGTTTTCAATTTAATATCGAGTGCAGCTGTTGTCATTGTAGTGGTATGGCTGGGAAAGAATAAATTTTTACGCCTTATATCTCAGGAAAAACCCAAATCAACGGTTAAATGGGCGCATGATGATAACAAAATTGAAATGAATGAAAAATTACAGAATGTAACCCGAAAGTTGCGCAAACAGATCTATGATCTGCACAATCTTTTTGAGGTTTCAATCAATCTAACATCAATTCTTGAACCGGAGCAATTGATAAAATCTTCCATACTTTCACTTATTGGCCAGTTGCGAACTAATCAGGCAATTGTATTTCTTCCAACTGAAAAAGATCCCAGTATTATTTGTCCTATTTATTCAAAGGGCTTTTCAAACCGGCATTGGAAGAATTGTTTTTTATCTATAAACGACCCTGTTTTTCAAAAATTTGATGAGAAAATGATCGCAGTCGACCTGCAAAAAATCGAAAAAGAGCTTCTCAATAAACAATGGCTCAAACTGATCAAAAGTGGAATAACCCTGATCGCTCCAATAATTCCTAAAAAGCAGATTAAGGGCATTATTGCATTGGGTCAGAAAATGAATCAGGAGCTTTTCACCCAATCAGAACAGGAGATATTCAGCCTTTTAACCCATTTTATATCAGTCGCCTTTTCCAATTCCATTCTTTATCAGAAAATGGAGCAAATTTCTATTACAGATGGATTAACTGGTCTTTACAATTATAGATATTTAAAAAAACGGCTTGAAGATGAAATCCTGAGAGCACAGAGATATAACCACTTTTTATCGTTGATTTTGTTTGATGTTGATCACTTTAAGAACTACAATGATACATTGGGTCATCCTGCTGGAGATACAGCATTAAAAACAATAGCCAGGATTTTGAAATCAACAATAAGGAATTCTGATATTGCTATCCGCTATGGGGGGGAAGAGTTTTGTGTAATTTTGCCGGAAGAAGATATAAATGATGCGCATAATTTCGCTGAACGTTTGAGGAAAAAAATTGAAGCCCATCCCTTTCACAAAGAAGAAGTTCAGCCTGGGGGAAAATTCACCATCAGCCTGGGGGTGGCTTCTTTCCCTCAAAATGCAGGATCAATGCGGGCATTGATAGATAAAACTGATACTGCCTTATACAATGCCAAACACCAGGGAAGAAATAGAACATGTCTCATTCAACAAAATAATAAGAAATAATTAAACCCATTTATAAATCGTATTTTAATGTAGGGCAATTCATGCATTGCCCTACTTGACGTTAAATGGCAATCACAGGCTATAAAAATGTTATTTACATAATAAATAATCTATCGTTTTGTTTATTATTACGAGAAGTTTAATGATTTCTGTTAATCTGAGATCATCCGATCCTATTTGGCCATAGGAAGAATTTATCCAGAAGGGCTTATCGGAAATCATATCCATTACAGAAACATTGTTAAGCGTATAGAGGGCAATCTCAGATATAAAATTATCATTTGAATCAATATCCTGTCTATTCTCCAGGACCCATTTAATTACAGGTAATATCCGCTTCTCTAGCTTGCTATTTGGACTCATCAAATTCACGCCTTCTTACGATACTTTTAACAAACAGTATAGCACGATTTGATTAAAAATCTAAAAAATCTTAGAAATTGTAAGATTAGAAAAAAGTTTCCGGGTTATGGTTAAACCAGTGTGCATGGAAAAAATCACACAGGAGTATAAAATTTAAAAATGAATATTATTGATGTATTCATAATAATGGTTCTTTTGATTTTAAGCGTTAAAGGGTACATGAAAGGCTTTATACATGAACTGTTTTCATTCCTTATAATTGTCGTGGGACTCACAGCATCATTTATCTTTTACAGGTCTTTAAATTCTATAATTAATATATTTATTGAAAATAACGATTTATCACTTATTATTTCATTCCTCTCAATATTCATTTTTGCTATGATAATATTTGTCATTATCAGAAATACCTTTTCCAATTTGGTCAATAATCTTAATTTTACAGATATTGACTCTTTTCTCGGGTTAATAATTGGATTAATCAAGGGAATTATCATCTGCAGTGCTTGTTTAATTTTCCTGAATAATCATCCTGTTTTGAATGTGGAAAGAGCGATAAAAAACTCGTTTATTTATCCTTTTATTGAAAATTTTTTTATTGCTCTTCTGTCATTATTTCCACATGATATACATATCATTATAATTCGATTCTTAGGAATTGAATAAAATGCAGATGCTGGATAGATAATTTTCATAATAGTCGGTAAAATCATTGATACATGTCAGATTCAGGCTTATTCCTGTCTTAATTTGTTTCATATTCTCAGTAATACGAATTCACGGTTCGTCGAGCTCCCTTAAAGAGGATAGTGGTATTATAGATCTTTTTAAAGCAGAAAAGTATAAGGAAATAATTGAATTACTTTATGGGAAAAATGGTTCAGGTGAATGGCAAAAGTTATTACTTGCCAAATCATTTGAAAGACTCGGCTTGTATAGCCGGTCAAATAAAATTCTCAAAGAGATTTGCAATAAAAATTCACGTCTTCATGACTTCACTGCTTTTTTTATTGCAAATAATTATGAAAAACTGAATGATTTTTCAAGTGCTCTGCGCTGGTATAAAAATATACTTTTGAAACCTTACAATTATCCGGATACCTATGGTGGCTCTGTGGATCAGGCTGTTATTGTTTCTGCTTCTTTTAGACGTATATTACCAATCGCACTGAATGAAAAGGGTTACTTTCATTCAGTGGAAAGAATTTTAAAAAAAGCTTCTAAAGATTCTCTACATGCAAATTATTTTTTGGCATTGCTCTATCATAAAATAGGCAGATTGAACCAGGCAGCAGATTATTATGTACATCTATTACTAGATGAAAAAGGGATATATCATAAAAAGGTGATGGAACAGGTAGTAAAGGATTTTATATTAATTAAGATAATCAATGAAAAAGGAATAGATAAAACTGATTTAATTCATTTATGTATCACAAATAAACTTTACAACGGAGCTCTCATTATTTCCTACCTGCTGCCATATAGTAGGTATGTTGGACAGTTGAAGGCATATTGTTTTTTTGAAATTGGTGATTACCAGTCAGCAGTGGTTCTGTATCATGAATACTATTCTCATTATAATGATCTTGAAGCATTGGTGAAAATTGCATATTCATATTTTTATCTCGGGGAAAAAAAGCAGTCATATGCTTATTTGCAAAAGTATTTACAAAAAAAAGGAAGTTTAAACTCTATAACAGCAGATGCCTTTTATCTTAAACTTCTCCTGGAGCGAAATAATAATGATATAGATCTATTTATACGGGAATCATTGTATTTTATAAAAAAATATTATACTTATTCAAAAATAGACAGTTTTATCCAGGATACATTTTATTATATAATCCAGAGTAATGATAAAGAGTTAGCAGTATCGTTTGTAAAAAATACTTATACATTTATCAGGGATTCTCGGTATAAAGCGTGGGCATACTTTATTCTGGGGCTTTATGATAATGAATCATTTTTAATAGAAGCAATTACTCATTCTCCAGGAAGTTATTATTATTATATATCAGCAGAAAAAATTAATATCACCAGTAATTCAATAAAAACAGCAGACCGTTTTTACAATAAGGATAAGTTAAATGATGCCTTGAATATTTACATCCAATTATACAGTAAAGGGATACAGAAAAAATATACTAAAAGTAAAATAGTGCAAATACTGAGCGGGAAAACACCCTGCAAATATTTCTTTGAAATAGAAAAAATCCGTTCAGGAAAACTGGAATCAGCCCTGTTTGAATTATATAGATTTGGATTGTATACCGAATTAATCGAGATAATTAATACAGAATTTGTTGAAAACACCTTCGAAGAGAAGATTTTCTATTCTTATTTGCTCTCAAAAATCTCATATGATTCTCTGGATATTCCAAATGGCATTAGATATGCGGAAAAAATGGCAAACCTGATCGATAAAAAATATTTAGTATTCCTGCCGATAGAAATACTCCAGCTTCTTTATCCATGTTTGTATCAAGATATTATACAGTCAAATCTAAAAAATTCACAGGAATATCTTGACTTGTGTTTTATTCTATCAATTATTCGGGAAGAGAGCAGGTATAACCTCCGTGCACGATCTCGGAGAGGTGCCCTGGGCTTAATGCAAATCATGCCAGATACAGCAAGTTGGATTAAAAACAGCAGTATAAAAACGAATGAACTTTTAGATCCTTCATCAAATATTGAAATTGGCATACTATATTTGAACTATCTGGTTGAGAAATATGATTCTGAATATTTAGTACTTGCTGCCTATAATAGCGGTCCGACCAATGTTAAAAGATGGCTCCAGGCATTTTCGAATGAAAATGATCTGAAGTTTGTTGAAGAAATCCCTTTTCCAGAAACACGGAATTATGTTAAAAAAGTTATATCAACTTATGAAATGTATAGAGCTATATACGGGAAAAACTGTTACTAATTTCTTGACATTTTTTTTGCTATATGGTACGGTTTTTATAAACTGTATTTTTATTCTTGAGAAAAGAGGTGTTTCCTAACATGAATATTACCGATGTGAGGGTTAAGAGGGTTGGCAACGAGGGCAAATTAAAGGCATATGTATCAGTTACATTTGACGATTCCTTTGTTGTTCATAACCTCAAAGTTATTGATGGACAGAGTGGTATCTTTGTGGCCATGCCGAGTAGAAAAACAACGAGTGGAGAATTTAAAGATGTTGCACACCCGATTAACTCAGCTTTCAGGGAGGTTTTGCAAAAGGCAGTTTTAGAGGCTTATAATATGGATAAAGAAAAAGAAGAGAGTGATAGTTGATTATATAATTATCTTAACCTGGCGAAGCTATATCAAGAGATAGTCTTAATAAAATATCAAGGGGAGTTTTTTTCTTATAAATTTTCATATTTTACAGCACCCAGAGATTTATGAAAATACTGTGATAATACCACCATGTCTGGTATATCCGGCTGCCACTGTCAAGAGGATTAACCCAAGAAGATTTTCATGTTCTATCTATTCTTTTTATAAATCATATTTTTGTAC
>JAUVYC010000135.1 GCA_030603285.1 Spirochaetota bacterium | reverse complement strand
AACCGAATGGCCTTTTTCCTCTATAACAAAGTATAACTCTTCTTCGATCTGAGAGATACTTTTTGTCTGGTTATAGAGAAACTCAGTTTTTTGTATCAGTTTTATATTTTCAGGGGTTTCTTTAAGCTTTAAAAGCCTGCTGTTTTTTGGATCACCTTTATCTGCCTGAAGAAGTTTTTTGCCTGCTTCTTCTAAATTACCTTTTGAGAGGAAGACCTCTGTCTCTTTTAGGTACCGGTTTACAATTGATTTTTGCCTGCTGATCAGATTCGAAATTTTTGGATTGAGCTCGTAATATTGATTTGATGCAGTTCCCGCTGGTCCTGATATAATTAATGGAGTTCTAGCTTCATCTATGAGGACACTGTCAACTTCATCGACAATTGCATAGTGATGGCCCCTCTGAACCATGTACTCCTTATCTTCTGCCATATTGTCTCTTAAGTAGTCAAAACCAAACTCATTGTTAGTTCCATATGTGATATCAGCATTATAGGTCTCTTTTCTTTCTTCAAAGGGCATATCATGGTAGAGGTAAGAAACTTTCAGTCCCAGAAATACGTAAATAGGCCCCATCCAGAGGGCATCCCGTTTAGCAAGGTAATCATTAACTGTAACAAGGTGTGCGCCTTTTTCTTCAAGGGCAATCAGGTAAAGCGGAAGAGTCGCAGCCAGGGTTTTTCCTTCTCCTGTTTTCATCTCTGCAATTTTGCCATCATACAGGTCAACTCCGCCCATGAGCTGTACATCAAAATGCCTCATACCGATTGTCCGGGTTGCTGTTTCACGGACAACCGCAAACGCTTCAGGGAGAAGATCATCAAGGGTTTGGCCGGATTTTAATCTTTTTTTAAACTCTTCTGTTTTATTTTTCAATTTTTTGTCAGATAAACATTTGATTTCCTGTTCAAAAATATTAATTTTTTTTACATACGGAAGAAGAGATTTAATATCTCTTTCTTGTTTACTGCCGAAAATCTTTGCAAGAGGATTTGCCATAAAAACAATTTAATATTTGGGGTAAAAAAAATCAATTCTAATTAGCCGAATTTGCTGCTTTGTAGCACCCAGAGCCTTATGAAAGGGAGCAAGGATATTGAAAATAAAACAAAGAGTAACTTTAGTAGTAATTATAGTTTTAGGATTATTTACCTGTTTTTACGGTTGTTCTAAGGATAAGGTGCAAGAACTTGAAAAGGAAAAATTATTCACTATTCCAATAGGCAGTGAAGAAGAAGAAATCGGTGTTGTAAAAGAGAATAACGGCAGGTTTTTGGGGCCGAGTTCAGCTCTTTTTAAAAATGGATTTTTTTACATCGTTGATCCTGTAAATTCAAAGATATTAAAAATTACAACTCTGGGTGATGTGATCCTTGTTTTATCTCAAGGAAATGAAGAAGAAAATCAGGAAGAAAATATTTTAAGAACAAAACAAAGAAAATATTTCAATTTTAATAATATCGGTAAAATTGCTGTTGATAATGAAAATAACATATATGTTGAAGACAAGTTTATACAAAAGTTGCCCGAAAAAAATGAAATCGATCTTTTCAATACTGAAAGTCCCTTTGAGCAAGAAAATGGTGAGATGTATGTTTCATATATCTTAAAGTTTGATAGATTGGGGAAATTTTTATGCAGGATTGGAAAAGATGGAAGGAATACAGATCCTTTTTATTATGTATATAAAACAGAAGTGGATAAAGATGGAAATCTTATTGTTTTAACAGCAGATGATGATTGGCAGAACTGGTCATATTATAAGTTTGATTTTGAAGGAAATTTACTCTTCAATTCAACAACATCTACAGATAAAGTATTTGATATAAAGGACATGGGAGATACATCTTTTTTCGTTATGGACGCCACACCTGCCTGTAATGACAATCATCTTATTTACTGGATTTCTTTATATAATACTGGCTATGATACAAAAAATGTTAAAAAAGAGGAAGATTTATGGGGAGAGGAAATTGAAATCCAGGATGCAGAAAAATTAAAGGATATTGAAGAAAAGGGAAAAAAATATTACAGCAGAGATTTATTACACTATAAATTACTATATTATAATCTGGAATCTAATGAAGTTACCAGGTCTTACAAATGGGAAAACCATCTGGGAGACACGTTTGAACCAACAGAAGAATTTTTCGGCATTGACGGAGAAATGAACAGTTTCTTATGGAAATACCTGAATAATACAAAGGCGATCATATCAATAATCCGTCCAAACGGGGCTCTCATAACACGGCGCAGTTTCGTTTTTGAAGATAATGGCCTTTGGACAAATATTCAGGTGGCTATTGATGGTTCGGTTTCGGCTTTAAAAATTGATAACGAGCTCCTCCATTTTTATCGATGGAGAAGTGATAAATTAATTACGAATAAGCGGGAAAAAGTGACCCTTAAAGAGTTTTTTAAAGATAAAATTCAGGAATTCAAAAATGCAAACAGATAATCAAAATGATAAAAGAGGGACTGTAAAATTAAATAAAACAGCAGATTATGAGGTTAAGCAGGCAGGCTATGAAAAAGAAACAGGGCCTGAAAAAGAAAATATTAAATTCTACTATAACAGAGAGGAAAGATTAAAAAAGCTTAGAAATATTAAAGAGCCAAAAAAGACCCGTTTACTTTCAAATAGAAGAATCAGAACTCTGCTCATTATCTTTATCGATCTTCTTATCATCTCTCTTGTAATATACTTCCTGAATAAACCTACCAATTTATACCTGCAAAAAATTCTTAATGGTGAAATTTGTGAATTAAATATAACGGGCATAAGAGGAGGTAAGATTTTAATAGGTTTTACTGTTAAAAATCAAAATCAGGAAAATATTGTATACCAGGAATCTGTACCTATTATGCTGAAAATACAGGGCAGGAATAATGAAATAATTACTTTTCAAAAGTTCATTGAAAAAAATACAGTTCTGCTCCCAGAAGAAGCTACATCGATGATCTTCCTTATCGATGAAGACGAACTCCCACGAACCGGACAATTAGATGTTTTTTATAAAACCCTAGATCTTCCCATATTTTCACAGTATATTAGATTTTGATGAATCCATAGATTGTTATATTAATTATAACTTGTTCATTTTATACTTTTTATTTAACTTTCCCAAAAAATTATGATTTGTCACAAAGAACCATTTAATAAAAATTTTTAAAGGAGCTGAATTATGGCCGGTCCAAAAGGGAATGCAGTCATTGGTCAATCAGGGGGTCCTACTGCTGTTATTAACAGAAGTTTTATTGGCGCTATTACTGAAGCGAGAAAGCATGGAGAAATCCTTGAATTTTATGGTGCACGACATGGAATCAACGGGATGCTCAATAATGAGTATGTACCATTATTCGAACAACCCAATTTTGTTCTTCAGCAGATATCATGCACTACTGCTGCTGCTCTCGGCTCAATTAGGCACAAGCCCTCCAGTGATGAGTGTAATAGAATTTTTGAAAACTTTAAAAAAATGAATGTCAGGTATTTTTTTTATATCGGTGGTAATGATTCAGCTGAAACTGCTTATATTATAAATAGTTTTGCTGCACATGAAAAATATGATTTACGGGTGGTACACATACCGAAAACAATTGATAATGATCTCCTTATTACCGATCATTGTCCTGGATACGGAAGTGCAGCAAAATATGTAGCGTGTGCTTTTATGGGGGATAATGAAGATAACCGGGCGCTTAAAGGTGTGAAAATCAATGTAGTTATGGGAAGAAATGCGGGGTTTTTAACTGCTGCAAGCATTTTAGGGAGACAATATCCAAAAGATGGCCCGCATCTTGTACATATGCCTGAATCCCCCTTTGATATCGATTTGTTTCTTAAAAGTGTTGATAAAACATTCAAAGACCATGGACGCGCACTTATCGCAGTATCTGAAGGCATAAATAAACAGGGTATATATAATTTGAAAACAGGAGAAAAACCTGAGTATATATCAACATGGCTGAATTCATTTGTAAACTTAAATCTTCCAAAAAAATACATGCCGAAAGGTGAGAATAAAGCAGTTGAAGTTGATTCTCATGGCAATGTGAGCTTGAGTGGCTCCGGAATGATGGGGGATATTCTTGCCTATATTGTTAAGAGCACACTGAATATAAAGAGAGTCCGGTCAGATACGCTTGGGTATCCGCAGCGTTCATTTCCACTTGCAATATCCGAGGTTGATGCCAGAGAAGCATTTAAGGTTGGGGTGGATGCAGTCATTGCTGCTATAGGGGATCATTTTGATGAAGGAAGTGTAGCAATTAAGAGAGTAGATCAAGATGGAATTTACAAAATTGAAACATTCATTTCTCCTCTGCAAAGTATCCAGAAGAATACCAGGAGTTTTCCTAAGGACTGGATTACTGAGGATGGGAAGATAGATGAAAGAAAGTTCAGAGAATATGTCAGCCCACTTGTCGGTGAGCTTCCAATGGCAGGGAGATTTGTTAAGGCAATTTTTTAGCACAGGATGGCCGTTTAGGCCTGGTGATTCTTTGGCTGATAAATCCATAAATCTGAGGCGCCATAAATGGCGTCTATTTTATATTATAGCATTGAAAACACTATTTTTTATTACCAATACAACAATATATTGTTAAATTATAATAAGTAATGAGTAATATTTTAACTCTTTATTTCAAAAGAAATTAATTAATGGAAAAACTTCTTTATTTATTCGTTGTAGCTGTTATTTTTTTAATGCCTTTCACCGCTCTTTCTGTATCGAATTCTGAGCCATATACTTACTTCTCGATGGGTTATTACTATCTATACAATAACGATCTGAAAATGGCAAAAATACAATTTAAATTATGCCTGGAGTCTGAAAAAAAGCCGGATCCCGTCATCTATACTATCCTTTCAGAAATTTCTGATATGCTAGGTGAGAAAGAAGAAGCAGAGATGTATGTAACCAAAGCCCTTGAACTGGATCCTGATAATGAAATTGCTCTTCAGTTTAAGACAATGTTTTCGATGGAAAAAAAAGAGTATGAAGAAGCTATTATATATATAGATCGGTTGCTCAAAAAGCAGCCATTTAATCTTCAATATTTGTTTTATATTACAGAAATATACAGTGTGCTGGAAGAGGATGATAAATTAATCGATGTTTATATAAAAATTCTACAGATTAATCCCGATCTGATTGATATTCATTTGGACCTTGGTTATCTCTACGTAAAGAAAGGTATGTTGGGTCTGGCTAAACAGGAATATCAAAAAGTGCTGGAACATGAACCTGAGAATGAAAGGGCAATTTTTTATCTTGCCTATATCAGTCTCAGTGAGGGTAATAATAATGAAGCTCTTTTTTACTTCAGGAAGCTTAATGACAGGGATCTTTTGAATGATGAGATGCTTAAGGACTATGCGGTAAATCTTTTTATTGAGAATCAAAACCCTGAACCAGTATTGGAAAGGATTAAGAATAAAGAGAATGTAAATAATATAACAAAGGCTATTCAATTCTTTATAGACGGCAATTTTGATAAAGCTAAGGAATTTTTTGAAATGGATATAAAAGAAAATCCAGACAGCATAGCAGGTTATACAGGGTTAATTCGAATAGCGAAAATTAAAAAAAACCTTGACATGGAAAAAAAATGGAGATTTGTTCTGGCAGGGAGCTATTATAATCTTCATCACTTCAAAAAATCTTTGGATGAAGCCAGGAGAGTAAAAGAAATTGATCCTTCCTTTCTTGAAAACCGATATCTAATGGGTGACATTTATAATAACCTTGGAATGGTAAATGAAGCCATTGAAGAATATGAATATTTTAAAAAATTTTCTAAGGAGAAAGGTGATATACATATAAAGTTAGGGCTCAATTATGATGAAATCGGAAATCATGAAGAATCGGTAAATAACTTTCTACTGGCAATTGAGCTATTTCCTGAAAATGGAGAGCTTTATTACTATCTTGGTATAGAATACAGGATCCTTGAAGATTATGAAAATGCAGTGACTACTTTTCGCAAAGCAATAGAATTAAACGAAGATAATGCATATTATTACTTTAACCTGGGTGTTTCATTTGAGAGGCTGGAAAAAATTGATGAAGCAATTGTCTACCTCGATAAATCGATTCAGCTGGATGATACAAATGCTGTGGCATTGAATTATCTCGGTTATCTTCTTGCTGATAAAGGAATCCGACTATATGAAGCAAAAGAATTAATTGAAAAAGCATTAGCCAAAGATCCGGATAATGGGGCATATCTTGACAGTATAGGATGGGTATATTACAAGCTTTCTGAGTATGAAAAGGCGCAGGAATATCTGGAAAGTGCTGTAAAACACATGGATGTTTCTGAAGATGAGAATTATTTAATATATGAACATCTGGGTGATACTTATAATCAGATTGGGTTATATAAGGAAGCAATAGGTGCATGGGAAAAGGCCCTGCAAATGAAATATGTAGAAGAAATTCAGTTAAAAATAAATCGTTTAACAGAGAAGTAAAGACCACCTGCAAAGCAGGTGGCTTTTTCCAAGCCAAAAGGCTTTTAAAGGCATAGCCTTTGAATTAATCTTTTTAGAAATATTATAGACCACCTCTAAAGGAGGTGACTTCCTTTTGGCAGTGAAAAAATTCTAAATGAAATGATAAATACGGGAAAACCTTTTATACTTTTCATATCACTTTTTCTTATTTCCTGTTCGCTGAAGGTCGCCAGGGTTAGAGAACCTGTACAAAAAAAAGCGAGAAGCTTTCTGTTTGAAGAACTGATCTCTTACAATAATTCGGTGGTGACGCTTGAAGGCAAGGCATTTGTAATGTATAAGGAAGGTGAAAAAACCTTCAGCTTCAGGGCTAAGGTCGCGGCTGATAAAAATGAAATGAATTTCAGACTCGATATAAATGACTTTATTTTTAAAATACCTCTTATTACTGTAATACAACAAGGTGAAGATGTACTTGTAATTAATTATTCTAAAAAGACCTTCTCCAGGCTGCAGTATAAAGATCTTGATTTTAAAAATATGATAGGCCTCAATATTCCAAAGGATATTCTTGTGAACTCAGTATTAGGTGAAGTATTTATAATTAAAGGAGATATTGAGGTTTCTGAGTCTGATAACCTGTTACTCTCAATTAATGGTATGACAGAGAAGGAAAATGTTTTATTTAATGAAAAGCTGATGCCGATTGAAGCCCTGTATATTCTTCATTCTGATTCTTTACTTGTAAATTTCTACAAATTTAATGGTATTGAGAAGGAACAATTCCCGTATAAAATAACAATAAAGAATGAAGACAAACTACTCCAAATAAATTATTCAAGCCTTACAATCAACTCTCCAATAAATAGTGATCTTTTTTCTTTTGATACTTCGAATTTAAAAGGATTTACTCGCCT
>JAUVYC010000104.1 GCA_030603285.1 Spirochaetota bacterium | reverse complement strand
TAAAAAATCAGGATTTATTATACTTTCCCTGTGTGCGTTTATTTTATCTCTGGGGGTTTTTTCACGGCCTGAAAATGATATGCTCTATAAAAGCGGGGGGTTATTTGGTAAATTTATTCTGGATCGTCTTGTTCAATATATAAAAAAAGATGTTGTGTTCATTTTGTTCCTAACATTTTTTACCGGAGCGACTGCCTTCTTACTGAAATATCCTGTTAAAGTTATTTCCAATCTAATATCGAGGTTTATAAGCCGCATAAGGGATAGTAACACCGGAATTTCAACTAAACCGGAAAAAAATGAGGATGAGTACTCATTTGATGTCCAGGATTTTCAATACGAAGATGAACAATATGCTGTTGATAAAAGGAAGATGAGAATAAAGAGAAAGAAACCACCTTTGATAAGAAAAGTTTTTTATGAGGATGAAGGGAATATTATAAAACCTGACACAGGAGTATGTAAAGCGGGAAAAAAGATTGTTCCTCCTGACCCAAACCCGGAAAATGGGAAGGGACAATACCTTTTGTCAGAAACGGCCGGTGCTGGTAATATTTCATCTTCAGCAGACTCCCGGAAAATTGTTATGCTTGATTCATCACTTCTGAAGAAATCAAGGTATATTAACAGAAAGGAAAGAGATAAAGAAACAATTTGCAAAGCACGGGAGCTTGAGAGAACATTGAATGAATTCGGGATTGATGCAAAAGTAACCGGAATAATCCGGGGTCCTGTCATAACAAGATACGAACTCCAGCCGGCTCCGGGAGTAAAATTAAGCCGAATTGTTAATTTAAGCGACAACATAGCTCTGAATCTCTCAGCCAATGGAGTAAGGATAGAGGCCCCAATTCCAGGCAAGTCAGCAGTCGGTATAGAAATTCCAAACGAAGAGAGAGAAATTGTTACCCTCGGCGACATAATAACCGAAGCAGAACCAGAGGGTGAATTACCCTTAATACTGGGAAAGGATATCTCAGGGAAAGTTATTGTTTCCGATCTGGCAATGATGCCGCATCTATTGATAGCTGGTGCTACTGGATCGGGAAAGAGTGTCTGTGTTAACTCGCTGATTGTGAGCCTCCTCTTTCATAAGAGACCGGAAGAATTGCGTTTTATTATGATTGATCCAAAAATGGTCGAACTGAAAATATATAATGGAATACCTCATCTATTAATAGAAGTTATAACAGACCCGCGGGATGTATTGAAATCCCTCCGCTGGTTAACTTATGAAATGGAAAACCGCTATAAATTATTGGATGAGAACTTTGTACGGGACATTACAGGATACAACCGGAAGGTAAAAGAAAGGCTGCCATATATTATTGTTATTATAGATGAATTTGCAAACCTCATGGCAATTTCTCAGAAAGAAGTGGAAGATACGGTTGTGAGGCTTGCTGCAATGTCAAGGGCAGTGGGTATACACCTCATCATATCAACACAGAGGCCCAGCGTTGATGTTATTACAGGCTTGATCAAAGCAAACTTTCCCTACCGGATTGCCTTTCAGGTAGCGAGTAAAATCGATTCCAGGACAATCCTCGATACAATTGGCGCAGAAAAACTCCTTGGGAGAGGGGATATGCTGTTTTCGCCGGCTGGTAGTATAAACATTCGAAGAATCCAGGGAGCATATATTTTAGAGGAAGAAGTTCTCGGAATTGTACATGATCTTAAAACTAATTATTCACCTGATTATATAGAGGATATACTCTCTTTTGATAGTGGTGATAGATTTGATATGGCTGATAATGAGCCAATGTTTGATGAGGCTGTTGAGATTATTTTAAAAACAAAACGTGCTTCAGCTTCATTTTTACAGAGAAGGCTGAAGATTGGCTATAATAGAGCAGCACGGCTTATTGAACTTATGGAAGAAAAAGGAATTATCGGCCCACCAAGGGGAAGTAAACCGAGAGAAATATATATTGACAGGATAGATTAATTACTTGATAAAAAGAAATCTCCATTGTATATTTCGGTTGAAAAGCTCCAGATATTTTATTTACAATCACTAATGTGGATAAACCACATTCAAGATTTTAAAAATTTTCTTGCCTAAAAGGCAAGAAAATCGGTATAAAGGTACTAACTGGATTTTAAGTTGAAAAAATATTTTTTTTCAGTAATTCCACTTTTTTTATTGATGATATTACCTGTATATGCACAGGAAGAAGTAAAGCCGGAAAACATTCCTGAAGATAGAATAATTTTGGATAATCCGACAAACATTGTTTCAGTAAATGATATCAAAAAGAGAATGTCGGAAAGGTTTGAATCGATCAATGATTATACTGCTGATTTCGACTGGATAAACGGTGATGTCCATTATTTTGGAAAAATTAAGTATAAGAAACCTGACAAGATACTGCTTGACTTTGAAGAACCCGATGACCAGCTAATTGTATCTAATGGTCATCTGTTATATATTTACATCCCTTACTTGAAAGTAGTGGTGCAGCAATTACTTACAGAGGATACAGAGTCTGCAATCCTTACAACAACTTTCGAAGCAGGTCTGTCAAAACTTTTTGATGAATACTCTTTCTCATTTTATAATACGAGCATACTTCAGCCGTTTAAAAATACCCAGGCTTACCATTTCAGACTTCTCCAGAAGACACCAAAGGTCGGTTTTAAAGAAATATATCTCTGGGTATCAGCAGAGGGTTTGATTCTTCAATCCAATGGTAATTCACCAAATGGGCTTAATGTCAGTTTAATCTTTTCAAATATTCAACTGAATACAGAGCTTCCTGATTATATTTTTGATTTTGAGGTTCCTGCTGATGCTCAAATTATTCGAAATATCATTGTTCCTTTTTAAGACAAAATATGATCAGGTAGATTTTTTATAATATTAATTTAGAAAAATTTAATAAATAGTATAATACAATTAAGAAGTATGGAATGAATCAAATAGGGCCAATTTTCAGGGAAGCGCGAACAAGATCCGGCAAGACTATTGATGATGCCACCAGGGAAACAAAAATTGCTAAAAAATATCTTAATGCTATAGAAAATGAGAATTTTGATATTTTTCCCGGAGAAACGTACCTGATCGGATTTTTGAGAAACTATGCACAGTTCCTTGGACTTGATTCTGATGAGATGGTACTTAAATATAAAGACTATAAAATACAGGAACAGCCCGCTCCCATTGAACAGCTTACAGCCAGACCAAAGAATACGAAAAAGCAATTTCTGATAATACTGGTTTGTATAATGATTATCTCTACAGTCCTCTATGTAATACTTTCAGGGGAAAAAGGGGAACGGAGGATTGCAAAAGAAACAGAAAAAAAGGTTAAACAGGAAAAAGAGCATTCTGTTCAGCAAGATACAAATATTATCGTTTTTGAAGAAGAAGAGGTAATAAAGGATTTTAAAAAAGGTGATATTATAGAATTTCCTCTAAGAAATAAAAAGCATAGTATTTCCATTGATGGAATAGATGAGAACCTGGACCTTTCAATTGCAGACATTCCATTTTCTCTCTCTACAGATGAACACATGGAAATAGATTTTGATCGAGATGGAAGAAAAGACCTGCTCATAAGGGCAAATAGACTCGATGAAGGGGCAGTAAACCTGACATTAAAAAAATTATATAAAACAAAATTGCTGGATAAAGAGATAAGCCCTTTGATGGAGAAGAAGGATGAAGATCAGGAGAGCCCGTCAGAACATCCGGAAGTAGTTATCATAAAAGATGATGACCTTCTTTCGCCTGTTCCCGTTGCACCAAAAACAGGTTTTAAGATTGTTTCAAGCTATGAAAAAACCGATATTAACATGTTTGTGAAAACAAAATCTACCACCTACTTTGGATATTATATAGACGATGGAAATAAAGAAGAAGCACTTCTCAAAAACGGTGAAGAATTATCTGTTTCAGCCAAAGATATATTGAGAATAACTGCAGCAAATGCAAAGGGGGCGGATATCGAAATTAACAATATACCTGTGATACTTGGAGAAAGCAGGCAGGTTGTAGCTAAGGTTGTAAGATGGTACCGCGATAGTGAGAATGAAGACCTGTATCACCTTGTGATTGATGATTGGGAACAATGAACAGGAACTGAACTGCTGTGAATTCAGATTATGCAAAAACATGAACCAGGCTTATTTTGTTAATTTTTCTAACTCATCCCTGCTCACGATTATCCTGGATACAATCTTATAATCGACAGCCTCCTTCGCAGATAACCAGAAATCCCTGTTAGCATCGGCAGTTATCTTTTTTACATCGTTCCCTGTTTCGTCTGCAATTATTTTATTAAACTGGTCTCTGATCTTTAAAATTTGATTAGCTGTAATTTCAAGATCTGAGGCAGGCCCAACAGCGCTTGTAGATGGCTGATGTAATAAAAACCTCGCGTTTGGAAGGGCAAATCGTTTCTCATTTTCTCCGGCAAGAAAGATAATAATTGCCGCACTTGCGCACAGGCCCGCTGTAAGTGTTATAATCGGCGGCTGAACAAATTTAAGCATGTCATAAATTCCAAAGCCTGCGTCAGCACCTCCGCCCTGTGAATTTATAATTACAGTTATGGGCTTGTCATGATCGTCTTTTTCAAGGAGTATAAGTCCTGAATAAATACTTTTAGCCAATTGTGCATCAATTCCCTGTGATACGATAATAGTTCTTGATTTCAGCAATTCCCTGTAAATAAATCGTAATTGATCAGGTTCTTCATCTTTGTTAGGAAAATTATCAGATGGGGGAATAAGCTGGTGATTCAAAGCCTTTATCATTGATATACTCCAGTAAGTGTAAGATGAAGTAAATATAGTGAAATAAATAGCTTTGTTCAATAGAAAATCTCTGTTGTACGGTTGAAAAAAATTCTTAAATAGTAAGAATAAAAAAATTTGAATTATCAACATAGTATATTAGACTTATAACTATGAATGAAATTTTATTAACAGATTTCGCGCCAGGAAAGATCATTAAACGGTATATTTACATCCCGGAAAACTTTATTGTTTTTTCAAGGTACCACACACCGACAGAAAATGATATTAATCGTTTAAAACGGTTTAATTTGGAAGGTTTTTTTTACTGCAAGGATGAAATTCAATTTTTGGAAACCTCACCGGATATTCCAGATATCTTAATCGATAAACCGGACTCATCTGCCATGGAACCGAAAAGTATTATATCACAGCCGGATACAGAAAAAATATTTGAAGTACAGAAACAGGAAGATACTATACAACATGATGTAATACAGTCAGAGAAAAAAGAAGATGAAGCCTCTCAAAAAGTTCAACTGATACATGGTGAAATAACAATTTACGGAAGCACAGTTGCACTTCTTCATAGAGAATTTTCATTAATTTCAAAAGGGAATAAAATCGATGTAAGTAGAATATTTAAAATTACCTCTATAATTCTAAACTATGTTTCGAAAACGAAGGAGGAAGCTCTATTACAAGTTGCACGGGGAAGAAGCAAATATCGACTGGAGATTCATTCTGTAAATACAGGCATTCTTGCAGCTTTAATATCATATCATTTACAGGTAAAAGGAAAAGATTTGATAAACGTTGTTTCTGGCGCCCTTATGCATGATGTTGGTGTTCTTCTTTTACCTGACAGCAGTAATATTGATGCTGAAAAAAAACACACTTTATATGGATTTCAGTTTCTTAAGTCGATTAAAAATATAGATCCTGTTCTGGTGATACCTTCGATCCAGCATCATGAAAAGGCGCATGGGAACGGGTATCCGAATAGTATTACTTTGGAGAATATTGAATTTTCAAGCAGAATCACTTCTATCTGCGATTCTTTCGATAATCAGATAAGTTTTATTAAATTTGGCAATGATATATCAATACACTCCACCAATGACGAGCTTCTCGGCTGGAAAAAAGAAGATTTTGACCAGAAGATCTTCATTGCTTCAGTTAATGTAATAAATAGCATTTTTAAAAACAATTCAATTGTTATTCTTAATAGTGGCGACCTTGCAGTGATCAAGAAAGTGGGTATTCGTTTTCCTTTAAATCCAGTTGTACAGATTATTGCAGATAAGAATGGGAATAAAGTACGGGAACAGAAAATAATAGATTTAATAAGAGCAAAAAATATCTGGATAAGCAGGTTTGTCAAAAGAACTGTATCATAAAAAATTATTTAACCACAAAATGACAAATAAGAGAAGGAGCAAAAATATAAGCCCGCCTGTAATAGTAATAAAAATTGGAAAATTTCTCCCTTTTTCAGGTGTCTGTTTATAAAGAAGTTCATCGGTTGTTGAATGAGTTACTAAAAGCTCATCATATCTTTTTAATTTTACCTGTTCGGTTTCAATTGCTCTTCCGTATACCCCTTCACCCAGCTTACACAATATTAAAAACTCCTTTTCTTCACCTCTTTTTATATCAATAACTTCAGCAGAAACAGGGATAATATTGCCATCAACCCGTGCACCAAAAGAATCTATATAATAATTACCTTTCGTCGATTTATCTATTATTTTTATCATTATTTTATCACCTATTGCCAGCTCATGAATTGGTATTCCGCTGACAGGTGCAAGAATAATATTGACGTCAATGAGATCACCTCCCTTAATATTAAATTGTGATGGAGCAGGTGATGCCGTTTCCTTTTTTGGTCTGTTCCTCTCTGCTCTTATCTCTCTCATATGTTCCCTGGTTACAACTTCTGAATCAGTTTCAATAATAAGGTTTCTATCTGAGAGGGGTTTAATGAGTATTGCTTGAAGTAGAGATTCAATTTTTGTTATATCATTATTTTTTATAAAATTGAGCAATTCATTTCCTCTGTCTCTATCCAGAGAATATTCCATATAATTTTGAAGATCTATAGAAATATTTACAGCAATATCCCCTTTCCATTTGATATCAACAAGGTTTTCCTCCAGGGTATACCAGGGCAGATGAGGGTCAATACTATAAAGAAAGCTATAATGTGAGGCTATCGCAGTAAGTTTTTCTACTGTTTTTTGATTTTCGTTAAAAAAGATTATAAAAAGTCCATAGGTATTTGTTTCTACAGCCTTTATTCTTCCTTTAAGAATTATATAATTATTACTCTCATGATTTAAATGAAAAGAATTAAGATTTGCCACTTTATTAACCTCAATATGTAAAAATATATGTCCACTCTCTTATTGTTAGTATATTATTGTGGTATTTACCAAGATCAAATATAGCTATTAACACCATGAAAATGAAACTTTCATTATTTCTCGCCAAAAGATATCTCATGGCTAAATGGTCTTTAATGTCGACGCTGTCTATATTGATGATATCTTTTGGTATAATTACTCTTATTGTTGTGCTGTCTATTATGAATGGATTTCATAATACTTTCAGGAAAAAGATACTCGAAACAAACACCTACCACGTTATTTTACAGTCAAGTTATGATAATCATTATTCATTAAATAATATTAAATCTATTTTATTTAAAAATAAAGAAATAATTTCCGTTATACCTTATTTTGACGGTGAAGGAATAATAAAAAGCAGATGGGCTACAAAAGGTATTATCATTAAGGCATTTCCAAAAGATATACTGCAAAGGGACAGCGGTTTCAGAAATGAAATAAAAATTCCAGAAGGAGAATTTGATCTCAGTGAAGATGATCATATTCTACTGGGAGAGGAACTGGCAAGAAAAACCGGTGTTTATATTGGTGATTTTGTGTCGATTTTAACGTTCAGGGGAGAAGACATTTCATTTGCACAGCCTACATTTAAAATATTTCAGGTCGTCGGATTTTTTAAAACAGGGTACTGGGAATATGATAGAAGTATGGCCTATATAAACCTTGATACTGCATATAAACTTTTCGGAATAGAAGAGACAGATCTTACAATTGGTATAAAAATAAAAAATATATTCAAAGCTGACAAAATTGTACACTGGATAAGGAATAATGGTCTTGGAGATTTTTACATTTTAACATGGATGGACATAAACAGGATTTTATTTGAAGCACTTCGCAATGAAAAGGTGGCTCTTGGCTTTGTGGTAATGCTCATTATTGTAAGCGGGGCATTTAATATAATCGGGTCGCTTGTTATGACAATTATGGTTAAACGTAAAGAAATCGGCATTCTCAGAGCAATAGGGGCAACCCCTTCTCTTATTACCCGTATTTTTGTAATAGACGGCTTCTATATTGGTATTATTGGTTCGGCGGTGGGGGTATTTATGGGATTTTTTCTAACCTTGAATATTGAAAAGATTTTTTCTCTATTTGAGTTTATCGTAAACGGTTTAAAAAGAATTATTTACGTCTTATTTTTATTGCCTCAAAACAAACCATTTCCTCCAACTTTTGAAATTTTGTCCGATTCTATCTACTATCTTGAGGGAGTACCTGTTGAAATACACTTCTGGGATGTATTTATCATATCAATGCTTGCAATCTTTATCAGTGTTATTGCTGCCTATTATCCTGCAAAAAAGGCGTCTTTAACAAAGCCAGTGGATACGATCCGTTATGAATGAGGAGAACTGACAAAATATGAACAGTAATGAAAAACTTGTTGTGAAAGTAAAGGAATTAAAGAAAGTATTCAAAACCGGCGATTCCTATCTTACAGTACTGGATGGTCTCAATCTGAATGTATGTCAGGGTGAAATTGCTGCTATTATTGGAAGAAGCGGCTCTGGCAAGAGCACCTTATTAAATCTTATAGGCGGGCTGGATCACCCCACATATGGGAATGTTATTATCCGGAATACACATATAGAAAACGGGAGCGAGGAAGAATTATCAAAGTTCAGGAAC
>JAUVYC010000124.1 GCA_030603285.1 Spirochaetota bacterium | reverse complement strand
GGTTTATCCACATCAGGTATAATAGACCTGAGCTATCCAAACTGAAACTATTAATAAAATGAACATTGTTAGTCGAGTAAAATATTTTTGTCAGGGAAATCATCTCTTAAATCGTGGAGATAAAATTTTACTGGCAGTGTCAGGGGGATCGGATTCGATTGCTTTACTTTACATAATGAATGCCCTCAGAACTGAACTATCTTTGAAAATAGCTGTTGCGCATCTTGAACACGGGTTACGGCCTGATGACTCTGCCCGGGACCAATTATATGTAGAAAAGGTTTGCAGGAATCTCCACATTGATTTTTATACGAAAAATGTAAATGTTGCTGCTGAAAGAAACAAGGATGAATCTCCTGAAGAGGCTGCCAGGAGAGTGCGTTATCAATATTTTTACAGTACAATTGATAGAATTGGATTTGATAAAATCGCAACCGGCCATACACTTGATGACAATATAGAAACAATAATTTTCAGGTTAATATCCGGAGCCGGGCCGGTCGGGTTTGCTGGAATTCAGCCGAAAAATGGAAAAGTCATACACCCTTTACTGGGCATCATGAAAGAAGACACCATTCATTATCTCAATCATGTGAAAGTGAGTTTCCGGATTGATAAGACAAATTTTGACACTACAATCAGCCGCAATAAAATTCGAAACGAAGTTATGCCTCTTTTACAAAGCATAAACAATAAATTTAAACAACATATATTGAACCTCTCAAAGATTATTCGTGAAGAAGATGCTATCATTGATAAAGAAGTAAAAAATATTTTAGGATCATTGATTTTGAAAAATGGGAAGGGTGAGATTACTGTTGATTTTGGAAAATTTATTCAATTGAATAATGCTCTAAAACGAAGAATTGCGATACTTATAATCCGTGGGTTGACCACCAGAAATACATATATCCCGTTCAATATTGTGGAGTATCTGGCTAAATGTGAACCAGGAGCTAATAAAGTATTGTATTATAACGATTTATTCAGTATACGAAAAGAATACAATAATCTCATATTTGAGAAAAGGGTTGTCTATAGAAATAATAAAAAGTATCTTTACATTGTTAATAGTTTAAAAGATTCTGTCAATGTCAAAGAAATCAAAAAAGATATAAAGTTTACTCAGAAAGATTGCGTATCTATTTACGAGAAAAATAAGCTATATTTTGATTTTGATAAGATAATATTTCCAATTATTATAAGAAATAGAAGAAATGGTGATAGAATTACGCTGCAAAATCTTGGAACAAAAAAATTAAAAACGATTTTTATTAATGATAAAGTTCCCACAGCTCTGAGGGAAACTGTACCAATTCTAGAATGTAATAATGAGATTGTTGGAATTTTTTGTTCATTCTATAGCAGGTTGAATAGGGTGGCAGAGAAATATAGAATTACAGAATTGACGAGCAAAATTCTTGTGTGTGAATTAGTTTAGTGAACATGACGGAAATAGAAATTTGGAAAGGTTAAAAGTTATTTTTACAAAGAACCAGATCAGTTCAAAGGTAATGGAGCTTGGGGCTCTCATTTCGAGGGATTATAAAAATGAAAGTGTAGTGCTCATCTGCAATCTAAAAGGGGCATTCATCTTTCTTGCTGACCTGTGCAGGTATATTAGCGCTCCTCTGTTCGTTGATTTCATAGCTACAACCAGTTATAAAGGTACAAAATCAACAGGTGATGTCCGTATTATAAAAGATCTTAAAATGGATGTAAGAGGAAGGAATATTTTACTGGTCGAAGATATCATTGATACCGGCTACACAATTGAGTATATTATAAGATATTTGGAACTGCATCGACCAAAGACCATAAAAATATGTACACTTTTAGATAAGCTGTGCATGAGAAAGGTAAATATTGATATCGACTATACGGGATTTATAGTTGCTGATCAATTCCTTGTAGGATATGGGCTTGATTATGATGAACGGTACAGAGAAATGGACTGCATTGCAGAACTTATTTTAGAAAGAGAGAAACGTGAGCAATAATAAGCATGATTTTAAGAGTTTTAAGCCTTCAAATCGTATGGCTCTTATAGCAATAATCGGGCTTATTGCTCTTTTTCTTATGTTTATGTTTAATAAGCCAAAAGAGAGCTATCAGGAAATAGATTATTCAGATTTTATTCAGCTTGTAGAAGGTGGAAAGATTCAAAAATTGAGAATTGTTGATAAGGATATATACGGTTACATCTCAGGCAGTGATGTTCCCCTGATATCCTTTCATACAATTATTCCTTATGAAGATCCGGAACTTATATCAACCCTTCTGCGTAATAATATCGAGTTTAAAGGAGATAAAAAAAAGAATTATCCTTTTCTTAATGTCTTGATCGGTATTATTCCGTGGATATTAATCCTTGGTGTTTTCTGGTTCATTATGCTCAGGCAGATACAGGGTACCAGCAATAAGGCTCTTTCATTCGGAAAGAGCAGGGCCCGGCTTCAGCCTGATAGCAAGAAAAGGGTGACATTTAAAGATGTTGCCGGGGTTGAAGAAGCAAAAGAGGAGTTAGGTGAGGTTATTGATTATTTGCAAGATACAGAAAGGTTCACACGGTTAGGGGCGAAAATTCCAAAAGGCTTACTCCTCATTGGGCCTACCGGTACAGGTAAGACTCTCCTTGCAAAGGCAATTTCGGGTGAAGCAGATGTTCCTTTTTTTAGCATGAGTGGCTCTGATTTTGTTGAAATGTTTGTCGGAGTTGGCGCAAGCAGGGTAAGAGACCTGTTTGAACAGGGAAAAAAACATGTACCGTGTATCATATTCATTGACGAGATTGATGCAGTGGGAAGAGTAAGGGGCGCCGGGTATGGAGGTGGGCATGATGAGAGAGAACAGACACTCAATCAACTCCTTGTTGAAATGGATGGATTCGAAGAGAATGAAGGTATTATTGTAATAGCTGCAACAAACAGGCCTGATGTACTTGATCCGGCACTAACGCGACCCGGCAGATTCGACCGGCAGGTTGTTGTAGACATTCCGGATATTAAGGGAAGGGAGGGAATTCTCAAAGTACATTCTAAGAAGGTTCCTGTTGCAAATTCGGTTAATTTAAAGGTTATTGCCCGCGGCACACCCGGCTTTTCCGGTGCAGATCTTGCAAATCTTGTGAATGAAGCAGCACTTCTTGCTGCACGAAATAATAAACGGAAAGTAGGAATGGAAGAGTTTGAGTTTGCCAAAGATAAGGTGCTCATGGGGCCTGAAAGAAAAAGTATTGTAATATCAAATGTAGAGAAAAACATTACTGCATTCCATGAATCAGGTCACGCGCTTCTGGGCATGCTGCTGCCGAATGCAGATCCTGTTCACAAGATGACAATTATACCGCGGGGCCTATCCTTAGGGCTTACACAGAGCCTTCCTGAGACAGATAAGCATAATCTTAAACGTGATTATATCATCGATCGGATTACCCTTTTAATGGGAGGACGGGTAGCAGAGGAGATTGTGTTTGGCAAGGGCGGAATTACAACAGGTGCCCGGAATGATATAGAGCAAGCAACAAGTACTGCGAGAAAAATGGTATGTGAGTGGGGAATGAGTGAAAAGCTGGGACCTCTTCAGTATGGCCAAAAAGAAGAACCCATCTTTATTGGAAAGGAGATTGCAAGGCATAAGGATTACAGTGAACGAACATCTGAGATGATAGACGAGGATATTAGAGAAATCGTTGAAAATGCTTATAAGAGAGCCTGGGATATTTTGACCAAAAATAGAGAGGTAATTGATAAACTTGCCAGACATTTACTGGAAAGAGAAGTTTTAGATAGAAAAGCGATTGAAGAAATTACCGGGATAAAAAAATCCAAAGATATAAAAAAAACCAGGGCTGTTGCAAGCAAAAGTAAAAAGGAGAATAATAAAAAAGCAAAAGCCAGCACAAAAAAACTGAAACTGAGAACTATCAAAATCGCTACAAACGAAGCAGGGGGCGAATAAAACTGCATAAACTTATCCTTCCGGCTGAAAATGCCATGCTTGCTTAATTAAAAAATCTATATACCGATAAATTAATTAAAAAATATTCCATGGAAGAAAAGATGCCTGATGTCCTTGAAAAAATCTCCTGTAATGTCTGTGAAAGTAAGAACTCAACACCATATCTTGTGATAAATGGTTTTACATATCAGAAGTGCAATAACTGCGGTCTTGTATACCAGAATCCAAGGCCTGTATTTGATGATCTGAAAAAAAGATACGGAGATAACTATTTTGAATATGAGATTTCAAACCAGGAAAATTTTTTTCGTTTGATGAAACTTGGATTAAAAGATATTCACTTTGATATTCTCTTTAAGGATACTTTGGATAGAAAAAATTTTCTCGATATAGGCTGTGCAACCGGCCTGCTTTTGAACTACATGAAAAATAAAGGATGGAATACAAAAGGAGTGGAGATCTGCAGGCAGTCGGTAGAGTATGGAATAAAAAATTTCGGTCTTGACATCTTTATCGGTACTCTTGAAAAAGCAGGTTTCCCGGATAATTATTTTGATGTTGTGCATTTTTCCCATCTCATAGAGCATGTTCCTGATCCCAAAGCTCTTCTCTATGAGGTGAGGAGGATCCTGAAAAAGGACAGCCATATTATTCTTACCACTCCGAATGTAGATGGTTTTCAGGCGCGGTTTGCCAAAGAGAAGTGGCGTTCTGCAATTCCGGACCATGTGTATCTTTTTACAAAGAAAACCATGAGGACCCTCCTTATTAATACACGCTATAGAATTATTAAACAGGTTTCCTGGGGAGGTATTCCTATCGGGAAAAGGCCGAATTTTCTTAAAAGGCCGGTTGATAGACTCGCTAAATTTTTTAATATTGGTGATGTAATGCTTTTCCATTGCAGGCCCTGTTAAGTTCAATATGAAGGGCAATAGAATGCAAAAATATATCCAGATTACTACGACAACAGATAAAAAGGCGGATGCCGAGAAAATTTCGAAAAAGTTGGTCGAAATGCGGCTTGCGGCATGTGTACAGGTTATTGGCCCGATCAGAAGTATTTACTGGTGGAAGGATGTAATCGAATCAAATGAAGAGTGGCTTTGTATTATTAAAACCGAAAATGAACTGTATAAGGAAATAGAAAAAGTACTTTCTGAAATCCATCCTTATGAAGTCCCTGAAATAGTCTCAGTCCCAATAGTAAATGGGAGCCATGCATACCTTTCCTGGTTATATGAAGAACTGAGAAAATAATTTGATTCCCCACTCATTTAGGAAAACTAACTTTATCGATAGAAAAAGATTAAAACCACAGGTAAATATCTTTTACTTTTTTGTCATATCATTTTACAATACATTTATTTACACGGTTGATAAGGAGCATGTATGAAAAATATTCCCCTAATTCATATTGAAGCTAAATCCCTTGCAGAAGTGTATGAAAAGGCTTTAATAAGCCTCTATGACAAAGGGGTTAAAATACGAACGCAGTATGATAAGCCAGGCGATCCACCGAGTATTGATGCAACAATAAACATGACTATTTTTGAACCATTATCAGACCCGATGATTCATAAAGCGTTTCCAGGCGGGATTGAAAATTTAAAGGAATATGTTATGGAGTTATCAGGATTAAAGGATCATTGGATGAAAAATATAAATGACTCTGATGATACCCGCTGGGAGTATACATATCACTGGAGACTCAGGAATTACGGTACCTGGAAACAGCGCTCTCTAAAAACCGGGAATCAGGAAGTTACAGGACCTTTTCGGGTGAACCAGATTGAATCGGTTGTGAAAAAACTGGCAGATGTGCCATTTACCCGCCAGGCGCAGATGATAACGTGGATGCCCAATATTGACCTGCAGTGTTATGACCCGCCCTGTCTGCAATCGCTTCATTATAGAATAGTTGAAGATGATGATGGGGTGTGGTATCTCAATTGCAATGTTCGATTCCGGAGTAACGATGCATGGGGTGCAAACTTTATGAACATGTTCGGTATTGTTCAATTTAATAAAGAGGAAATTGCAGCTAAAATCGCTGGAAAAACAGGAAAAAAAGTAGAGCTTGGCCGGATGAACTGGCATGCTGATTCGTATCATATTTATGGTAAAGATATTGCGGATTTTAAAAAAAGGCTGCTGGACAAAATCAGTGAACCTTTCGAAAAAAGGGTGTATAATTTCTCTGATCCAATGATTCAGGAGATCTATGAAGAGGCGGAAGAGAAAATTAAGAAAAAGGTAAAAGAATACGATTTAAAACATATGAATTATTAAATGGGCAGGTTTCAAACCTGCCAGGAATAGATCGAGCCTTGTTTTTATGGGGACGGATTTAAAATCCGGCCCTATGTAGTAAAAAACCACATCCAAAGTAGGTGGCTTCCTTTTGGCAGTGAAACAGGAGGGTTTTGCCATGAAAAGGATTTTAACAATATTTTATTCTGCTCTTATCGTTAGTGCTTTAATCTTTTCCACTCTATATCCAAAAGATAAAAAAAAGGAGGTAAAGTCAATGGAATTAACAGTCAAAAGTACCGCTTTCTCACATGGTGGTATGATTCCATCGAAGTACACATGCGATGGAATGGATATCTCTCCACCGCTGAGCTGGTCTAAAGGACCTGAGGGTACAAAGAGCTACGCCCTGATATCAGATGATCCTGATGCTCCTATGGGAACCTGGGTTCACTGGGTCCTCTATAATCTATCGGCCGATGTAACTTCACTTCCTGAAGATCTCCAAAAAACCAAAATACTTGATAAAGGTGTGCTTCAGGGAAAGAATGATTTTGGAAAATATGGGTATGGAGGTCCATGTCCTCCGGGTGGGACTCATCGTTATTTCTTTAAGGTCTATGCGCTTGATATTGTGATCGATGCAGGGGCAGGTTTGACAAAGAAGCAGTTGTTAAAAGAAATGGATAAACATATTCTCGCTCAGGGTGAACTGGTAGGAAAATATTCACGATAATGTTTTTTTACGGCTAGTACGTAATTGCGATTTATAAAAAGCTAAATAGAACATTAGTACCTTAATCCTGATTTTCTTGCCCAATAGGCACAAACTTTAGTTTACAAGAAAATATCTTTATAATATTGAATGTGGCTTGTCCGCATCAGGATATTCCAGGGTAAAACCTCATGAGTACCAATGATTAATGCCCGGATATTACAATAATGACAAATAAATCTTCTAAACTAAAAAAAGAGCTAGGTCCTCTCGAAGTCTTTAGTATGGCAAGCGGTGCAATGATCAGTTCCGGGTTATTTGTACTGCCTGCAGTTGTTTATCTAAAAGGGGGCCCATCAATAATAATATCATATATTTTGGCTTCTATCTGTGTAATACCTGCAATGTTATCCAAGGCTGAACTCGCAACTGCAATGCCAAAATCGGGAGGGGTTTACTTTTTTATCCACAGAAGTCTAGGGCCTCTCTTTGGAACTTTTGCGGGATTCGCCTCCTGGTTTTCACTCAGTTTAAAAAGTGCTTTTGCACTTGTCGGCATTGGTATATTTTTAGAACCGATTTTCCCAACTTTCTCCACTGAAATGGTAAAAATAATTGCTCTTGGTTTCACAATATTTTTTACAATCCTTAATATCTTAAGTGTAAAAGTGAGTGGTAAATTCCAGGTCGTTCTGGTTTTCAGTCTTATTGGTATATTATTGCTGTATATCTTTCCGGGATTAAATCACATTGATGTTCATAAATATGTACCCTTCAAGCCGTATGGGTGGAGGCCCATTTTTATTATCACTGGAATGATATTTGTATCTTTTGGGGGCCTTACGAAAATTGCTTCAGTAGCTGAGGAAATAAAAAATCCCGCAAAGACAATCCCCATAAGTATGTTTTCTGCATTTATTGTTGTGACCTTATTGTATGTTTTATCTGTATTTGTAA
>JAUVYC010000031.1 GCA_030603285.1 Spirochaetota bacterium | reverse complement strand
GATCCAGATGAATCTCTGGAACATTTTTAGCAGCCTCCCCGATGATTTCAAACTTCCTTATCACTGCACTGGATGTTCTGTCGTCACTTTTGAAATTTTCAAAATCCCCACTTCCAACAAATCTCTCTATTGCGATCATGGCTGCTAAAATATCCTTCAGGTATAGCCCTGGCCCTCTCATAAATAAATTGCCTCCCTTAAAATGCGCTCTTTTATCTCTTGTCTTATAGTATCAACAGGAACCACATCTACAGGAATGCCAAGTTTCTCTTTAAGAAAAAGCGAGACTCCAACAAGATGAAGGAGATTTGCTCCTTCTTCAAACTTCACAAGAACATCTACGTCACTTTCCACATGCTCTTCTCCCTTTACAAAAGAACCAAAAATTCCCTCTATCCGTGCTTTATATTTTTGTCTTGCTTCTTCATCTACTTCTTTCAAGATTATTATAATTTTTTCTTTGTCCATTATCTTACCTCTTACTCTTTAGATAGTAAAAAGTTAAACACATAAATATTACCTTACTCTTCCCACTCCCCAATGTTATCTTGAGAATGGCAGACCTAACCTTTGCCAGCGCTTCTTAAGTTTCTATCTGTTTTGGATAGGAATCATCGCCTCTTAGTTGTTTAAACAAATCATATATTTTTCTTATCAATATAAGCTCTTTTAAATACTCATTTTATCTATCTTAACGTTACGAAAAGGTTTCATAACCCATTGCTTCTATAAGATTCTTTACTTCACTGCCAAAAGGAAACCACTTCCTTTGGAGGTGGTCTATAATATTTCTAAAAAGATTAATTCAAAGGCTATGCCTTTAAAAGCCTTTTGGCCTGGAAAAAGCCACCTGCTTTGCAGGTGGTCTTTTACTTAAAATAACATATTGTCATGTTTTAACACTTTTGCAGGAGACTTGTCAATCTTTTAGTAGTAATAAAAAATTATTCAATTTTTTCCACGACGCCATCTTTCAAGCTCTGCCTTTAAAGGCTTCCAATGTTGACGGTCGAGTTCTTTTTCTTTGTATTCTTCCCTTCGTAAAAGACTTTGAATCTCATCTAAATTGCCCTGTATTGCTGACCTCAAAAGAGTGCGATTTACTGCCATATGCGAAGCAATTTCGGTATATTTAGCTGCCAATGAAATAAGCAATTCAGGTGTTCTACATTCTGCAAACCAGAAACGTATTTTATTCTCTGAAGGATTATCAGATGAATTATAAATATCTGCTTCAATCAATCGTCTAATCATTGGCCAATCTTTATCTCGTTGGGTCTTTTTGGACTTAACAAGGTCAGATAGACCAATCACAGAAACCTTTCCTATCTTTGGTAAAGCAATTTCTTGCCGTCGTTCCCAAAGCTTTTCAAATGGGTCTACCCCTCTCATTACCCCTATAATATCAATTCTTAATCCCCTTACAACTTCCTTTTGACATCGAAAATGGCATGCATGCCCCCTTAATAATACATCTTCAGAAAGGTCAGGTAAAAATATTATCTCAGCATTGAGATCATCCAGAGCTGAGCTTAAATTCCTGAGGTTATCAGGAGAAACCATAATCATCAAATCAATATCACGGCTAAATTCCGCCGCCCCGTAGAGGATACAAGCCTGTCCACCGATTAACAGATCATTTACCCTATATTTTAAAAATGTGGAAAGGGCTCTGGGTATCGGGCTCCGGATCACATTGTCCTCCATACAGTACAAAGACTTCCCATAGTTTCTGAGACTCTTCAAAACGCTCTGCAGGAGACATACTATACCATTCTAAGATCTCATCATCCATAAGGAAAACATCTTCATATAATGCTTTTAAAAAGCTCTTCATACACAAATATCCTCTTTCTTTTTATCTAACCCTGACACAAAATTTCTCTACTGACGCCCTGTCTCTTTTTTCTTTAGCATACTACCACTGATAAAGTAAAATACAGATTACTGTGATTCTATAATGTATTCTGAATATACGCAATGTCATAGTATTTTATACCACCCATTCCCGAACACGGAATCCTCACCAACATGGATATACTCCCCCAAAATAATAAGGGGCAGAAACTCTGCCAGGTTTCCTTCAAAAGTGATCTTTCCCATAAAACCTACTTTCTTACTATCTTTTGATTAAGGTAGTGCATATGGGGGATCAATGCCCTATTCGGATTCCCTGTTCCGTCATAGAATATATCGATAATGGGGATATCAAAATCTTCCTGTATTTTACGGTAGATCGATGAGGTCACTACGCCGGGGCAGCAGAACATGGGGTTTATGTGGATTATGGCGTCGACGCTTTTATTTTTTATATAGTACAGAGCTCTCCCGACATTGATTGATGTCTCTCCTGCAATATAGTGCCTGATTTTATATTCATCCATCAGCCTGACACATTCCGAAAAATCCGGTTCAAGCTGATCATCAATGATATCAGCAGCAATTTTTTCGTACCTTTGTTCAATCGACCGCAGCAGTTTGTAATGACGGGGATCATCGCCGAAAAGCCGTATATCTGCATCGTAAAAATGAAAGGGATATTCGGTCATTGAAGGAGTGACCAGCTCCCCGCCAAGCTCGTCAATGAGTGACTGAATTTTTTGATTGACCACTTCATTAAATTTAACATAAAGGTCGCCGATTAATCCTATTCTTGGTTTTCTTCCGTTAGACTCATCCTGCTTGACACTCCTGAACAAAGAAGCAGCTTCTGATAACGCAGAACGTAAATCTTTTCCCGTCAGGACGGCATCACTTGTATTTTTCTTAACTTTTTGAAAGACATTATCGGTTTCGTTCTTTTCCTTCTCATAGGGTTTGATGCGGTTATACATTTTATAAATGATGCATCCAACAACGTAGGACTCGAATATTTTAATCGCAAGGGTTTGAGGAAGGATTTTTCCCGGCGCCATACTGTTTATAAGCCCGATTTTTAACCCGTTCAGCCCTGCAGATTGAAAAATCAGGTCCGAGAGAATCGGGAACTGCGGAAAATTGCAGGCCATGCAAACAGTCGGAATATAGAGAAAGGTTTTTTCAGGATCAAGTTTTTCGCTTTTTACTTTTTCTACAACACTTCCGGCTATTGAAACCAGGGGCATGCACTCTCCACCGTTTGCATACTGGTAGCCTGTGTTAAGGGATTTCTCCTCTGCGTCCAGAAGCAGCGAATTATAGCCGGCCCGTTTGAAACAGTCTGTCCAGAACTGGCTGATTAGCTGATCGAGGTATGGGATGAGTACCGTATCTCCCTTTTCAGGGCTGTCATTCCTTGCTCTGGTAATAGTGAAAGATCCCTGAGGTTTCTTTTTTTTCTTCATGTAGTTTTCGAAAGAGCGCATACCGGCCTCGATACGGGTTGTATATCCTACATCTGAGCTGTGGTCATCCAGCTGCAGGATTAAAAAGGGCTTATTAAAATGGGTCATGATGTCTTTAACATAGCTGGTTAGAAATGAATCGGGACTGCACCTGAAACAGGTAAGATATACCGCAAAGAGGTCGGCTGAACGGGCAATGTACTCTGCAAGCCTGATTATCCTTTTCCCGTAGTGCCAGTGCATGCGTTCATAGAACTTATTGGCATAGGTAAGCTCATATCCGTTAAGGCAAAACTCATCCTGCCAGTAGACCTCTGCCCCCAGTTCTTCAAGCTTCGCGGGTATACCGTGACTTAAAACAGGGTCGAAAAGGACATAGGGTCTTCCCATCAGGGCTATCTGGAGATTTTTGCTTTTATTTGAAAGCCGGCCTTTTCTGTTGTAAACCTGTTCCCAGCTTCTTTTTGCATTTATGAATTCTTCGTATACCTTAGTAAAAGCCTCTTTTACTTCATCATAATCGATATCCACAAATCTGATCTTCATTTCTTCATAGATATCACGGATTATCTGGTCGGTGTTTTTGTAGTTAAAGAAAATAAGCGGTGAAATAAGCTTTGAGTCAACATCAAAAGAGGTCAATTTGCCAACGATAGTAGGAAGGTACTGGGAGTAATAGCAGAAGTATGCGTCATTCGTTTTGCTTTTAAATAGAAAATCTCCGCTGTGGGCCGGGTCTTTTTCGTTCACAACCGCGGGATAGAAGATATAGTCAACTTTTTCATCAATCAGCCTTTTGATATAGCCATGGGAAAGAATCATTGGTGCGCAAAAATCGGAGTTAACGGCCTTTTTCCCGGCTGTAAGGGAAAGCCTTGAAGGTTTTGTAACCTTTACGTTGAATCCGAGGAGGGAGAGGAAACTGTACCAGAGCGGCAGGTATTCAACATTGTAGAGAGCATTGGGGATGCCGATTGTAACCGTCTTTCTTTTTGATTTTGGGGCCCGGGATATGAAAAGATGCTTCATTGTGGCTTTAAACCGATGTTCCGGCCCGCTTATTACGGGCATTTTTGTTTTTGTGTCCGTATACTCCCTGCCGCATTTCATCCCCCATCCCGTTTTCATACCGTTTTTTACGAACACTGTAAGGGGGCAGTGGTTGGCACAGAGGCTGCATATTTCTTTTTCTAATTTTATGTCAGTGATATCCCAGATGAAACCGGAGCTGGACATCCCGGCTTCAAGACAGAGCAGGGCTGCTCCCAGGGCGCCTGTTAGATGGCAGTAGGGGGAGACGTGAATGGGTTTTTTCAGTAGCTGTTCAAATGAAGCCACGAGGGCCTGGTTTCTGGCAGTTGCTCCCTGAAATGCCACATAGTCACCGATAGAGCTCCTTCCGACGACCTTTGCTAAGTAATTATCCCTGATAGAATTGAGGACTGCTGCTGCGAGCGCCTCTTTTGACCAGTTTTCTGTCAGCAGTACTCCTAGATCCCTTTCCATGTACACAGTGCAGCGGTCGCTCGTGTAGGGTGCCCTTGATCCAAGAGCCATATCGGAAAAATCACTGAGACGGACGCCCAGCCTCTTTGCCTGTTCCTCGATAAAACTTCCGGTTCCTGCAGCGCACACGTAGTTCATGTTCGAATAGTAGACATCGCCTTCCCGTATACGTGTAAATTTTGAATCCTGGCCGCCAATTTCGATAATCGTATCCACATCAGGGTTGAGGAAAAAAGCCGCCTTTGCATGGGCGGTAATTTCATTTACCTCAAGATCGGCCCTAAAGAGCGTATTAATCATCTTTCTTCCTGAACCGGTCGTCCCGGCTCCGCATAGAGAGATATTTTGGCTGTCAAATGTAGAGCTTATTGTACTGATGAGTTTATGTACTGCGGTAATCGGATCTCCTCCTGTTGACGTATAAAAGCCGCCTGTAACCTCACGGTTTTTATTTAAAAGAACAGCCTTTGTGCTCGTTGACCCGATATCAATGCCGATATAGACCCCGTTCTCCATACCAGCGGTATTTTCTGGAAGGAATACCTCAACATCGCCTTTATTGTAAATGTTGTACTTACTGAAATCAGGATACTTCGTTGATTTCATCTCAAGGGGCAGACGGATATTCCGCTGCAAACAGTCCTCCGGCAGTATTGAATCGAGCCTCAATGATGAGCTTTTGCCGAGGAGTGCTGCCCCGACGGCTCCTGTTACCTGTGAATGTTCAGGTACAAACACAGTCTTTTTCAGGATATCTTGAATAGTAATAACGATTTTTTGATTGAGCGACACGCCGCCCACGACTGCTGCAGGTGCAATGATTTCTCTCCCTTTGACAAGAACATCAAGAACGTTACGTGCAATTCCCTCACAGAGACCGGCACATATTGCGTCCAGTGAATGTCCTTCCTGCATTGCGTGGGTAATGTCGGTCCTGGCAAATACAGCACATCTGGTAGCGATAACCGGGGCCTTTCCTTTATAATTCAGAGCAAGTTCTGCAAGATCCGATACGGCAAGATGAAGGCGCTCAGCCTGCTGTTCAATGAATGATCCTGTGCCTGCGGCACATGGAGAGTTAACCGTATGTTCTCTGTATTCACCCTTTTCATCGTAAAAGATCAGGAAAAATGTTTCTCCTCCAATAAAAAAGATATTCCTGCACCCTGGGACTAAAAACTTTACCCCCTCAATAGCGGTAAGCGTGCTGTCTATTACCTCCTTTCCCCTGTCCAAAAAGTTCCCGCTCACCCCAATACGGTCAAAGGAGCCGTATCCGGGTCGGCTGAGGAGTGATTCAAGCTCCCCGGCAATATCGCCTTTATGTTCACCGTAATATACATCAACAATATCTCCTTTCTCTATGATTACCCCTCCCATATAAAGAGAACCAATGTCAATGCCCACTCTTTTCATAAAATCTTCTCTCCGTTTATATTGATGATTACAGTGCGGCTTCTATAGGAGCCATTTTTCACTCCCAAAAGGAAGCCACCTCCGAAGGAGGTGGCTTCCTTTTGCAGTGAACCTGTAATGAGAGATGGTGATATTACTAATCATAATCTATATTTTTAGAAAATCTCTTATTTCTATAGGTCGTACCTTCTTACTATCTTTTAATTAAGGTAGTGCATATGGGGGATCAATACCTTGTTCGGATTCCCTGTTCCGTAATAGAATATATGATATAAATTATTATTATGAATAAAGTCAAGGATTAAAAGGACCTTTGAAAGTTATTCTTTGATGTTCACAAACAAAGCCTTGTTTTTATGGTAAAGTATCTGTTTTATTTAAAATTATATTAAACTTGACATTTGCCCTATTATAATAATATTTGTATGGTGGAACGATATTGTAATTTATATGTGGAAAAGAAGAGGAGTCAATGCTTGATACTATGAAAAAGGTTTTTGGTTTTACGTCATTTCTCCCTGACCAGGAAACCATTATCCGGAATATCTTAAATAGAAAGGATGTTTTTGCTGTACTTCCGACAGGGGGAGGTAAATCCCTCTGCTACCAACTGCCGTCAAAAATATTGCCCGGGACAACTGTCGTCATAAGTCCTCTGATATCATTGATGAAGGACCAGGTTGATGCAGCTCAAGAAAACGGTATATCTGCATCATATTTAAACAGCTCTTTAAACCCGGTGGAAAGATCGGAAGTTTACCGTGATCTGAAAAAAGGGGATTTAGAACTGCTTTACATTGCACCTGAACGGTTTGTAATGAGTAATTTCCTTGAAGAACTGAAAACAGTTCAAATCTCGCTTTTTGCAATAGATGAGGCTCATTGTATTTCTGAATGGGGACATGATTTCCGTCCCGATTATCTGAGCCTCACCCACATTACCTCTCTTTTTCCGGATATACCTGTTGCAGCATTTACGGCAACAGCCACAGTAAAAGTTCAGGATGATATTATCAAAAAAACCGGTCTCAGAACTCCATATGTAGTAAGAGCGTCATTTAACCGCCATAATCTCTTTTACCAGGTGAAAAGAAAAGAACAGGTGGAAAGCCAGATACTGAATTTTATCCATGAACATGAAAATGAGTCTGGCATTGTCTACCGGACAACAAGGGATGCTGTTTTAAAACTGGCTGATTTTCTGTCAAAACATGGTGTGCGCGCACTGCCATATCACGCCGGTCTGCCTGCAGAAGAACGAAAAAGAAATCAGGAAGCTTTTAGCAGGGACGAAGCAGCAGTAATGGTTGCAACAATTGCATTCGGTATGGGTATAGACAAATCCAATGTTCGTTTTGTCATACATGCAGATTTACCAAAAAATATCGAAAGTTACTATCAGGAAACCGGGCGCGCAGGACGTGACGGTGAACCTGCCCATTGCCTCCTCTATTTCAGCAGGGGTGATATCCCCAAACTCAAATATTTTATCGACGGGATAGCCGATGATAAGGAACGGGAAATTGCTACGGATAAATTATACCGCATAATTCGATATGCATCTCATAATATATGCAGGCGCAGTTATCTCCTGGAATACTTCGGGGAAAATTATCCTGCGGAAAATTGCGGAGCATGCGATATATGTACCGGTATGGTCGAAAAAATTGATATTACGATTGATGCGCAGATAATAATGTCAGCCATGTTGAGGACCGGACAGCGATTTGGAATCCGGCATACTATTGATATTGTATGCGGTGCCAATATAAAACGTATTCGTGAACTTAGACATGATAAGATTAAAACTTACGGTGCAGGTAAGCATAAAGATAAAAAGCACTGGCATTTCCTGGTCGATGAACTTCTGGTACAGGATGTTATACATCAGGATGGCGATAAATACCCTGTATTAAAACTGACAAAAAAAGGAATAGACATCCTGTATGGAAAAGAAACGATTGCTGCGCTGAAAACAGAAGAGAAGAAAAAAAGACCCCTCGCTTTAGGAGATGAGGGATTTACTCCCTATGATGAATATCTTTTTGAAAAGCTCCGCGTCCTGCGAAAGAAAATCGCAGAAGAGCAAAATGTTCCTCCATATATCATATTCTCAGACAGAACCCTTCATGAGATGTGCAGGTATTATCCAGGCAATATGTCAGATATGCAAAGGATCAGCGGTGTTGGAGATACAAAGCTTGAACAGTACGGAGAAGGTTTTATAAGGGAGATAAAGGCATACATAAATGAGAATCCCGGTAGACCGGAACGGCAATCTTCTGCTGAGCAATCATTTTTTCCTCATGCCAATCTCGGGCCGAAAAGAATAAAAGGGGAAACCATACAAAAGACTCATGAACTCTTTGAAAAAGGACTTTCAATAGAGCAGATCGCAAAAGTACGCAATCTTGCAAAATCCACCATTGAAGGGCATCTTGAACAGCTTATTCGTGACAGAAAGGATATAGATATAAACCGTCTTGTTGACCCGGCAAAACAGGATGAAATCAAAGAATCCTTTTTAATCCTAAATACATGGAAGCTTAATCCGATTGTTGAATATTTTAACGGCAAGGTAAGTTATGAAGAGGCCAAATTTGTGAGAGCCCTTCTGCAGCAGAACGATTCAAAAAAAATTATCGAAAAGTGAATGGAAGTGTTTAAATTCTTTAATTTGTGTTGTGCTGCGCTTAAACAATATATTCAATGGGCTGTGAAATAGATATTAATTTTGAACCAGATGGTACGAATGTTTTCTAAATAATAAAAAAATATATATCTATTCAGCCACATTCAAGATTACAAAGATATTTTCTTGCAAACTAAAGTTTGTGCCTCTTGAGCAAAAAAATCAGGATTAAGGTACTAATTTTTTACAAAATCTTCAGCAGTTGTTATATCTTCTGGTATTCCCGTCTCCAGATGGCTTCCGTTACTTCCCGTGCTTTCACACCGATTTCAGTGAGGTCTTTTATAAACTCCTTATCCTTAAAAGACTTTTCAGTTGTTTTCCCTACCGGGATTGCGTTATTTTCTTCTGCAATTTTATGGAACTCATCATGATGGTCACGGATAGGACACGGTACAATTTCATTGCATGCTTCAGCGGAGGACTTTTTGTAGCTGTATCCTCCCTGCCAGTTTCTTAGTTTGGTGAAAAATGGGGTTTCAAGGATGTCATTGAGATTTTTGCCTTTATCAAAGAAATCTTTCTGGATGTGCCCAACAGAGTAAGGTATAAAGACACAGGGCATTACATTTCCGGACCAGTCAAAGTAAAGGTATCCGCCTTTTCTCCCTGCACAGATGCACCCATCACTAATAGGTCCACCATTCCAGAAATCGATAAAGAATATTCCTTTGTCCCTGATTATATGTCTCTCCTTAAACCATAAGTTCCTTCTCTGTTCAGGGGTGATCATCAACTCAAAGTCCGGTCCTCTACCTATGGGCATATATTGAAACATCCAGCCAAATGCAGCACCTTTTTCACCGTAAAATTCGTCTATAAAATCATCATGGAGAATTCTGTCAACATTTTTTCGTGTTGCAGTAAAGGATATACCGTATAAAACTCCGGCTTCTTTTAGATTATCTATGGCAGTTACTATCTTTTTATACACGCCTTTACCCCGTCGTGCATCGGTATCTGACTCAAACCCTTCGACTGATATTGCAGGTGCGACATTACCCAGTTCTGCCATCCTTTTTGCAACTGATTTATCAATAAGAATCCCGTTTGTATACATTAAGAAGAATTCATTATCATATTTTTCATATAAATCAAAAATTGTTTTTCCATTGCTTTCGTACATAAGAGGCTCACCACCTGATATTACGGTAAAGTATGAACCCCATAATTCCCTTTTCTGCTGCATTATTTTATCTAAAATATCCCATTCAAGTGTCTCGGGAGTTTTGGAGGAGCTTGCCGCATAACACCCGGTGCAGACAAGATTGCACTTTTGTGTCGGACTTATAACTACATATAAGGGGAGCGGGTCTTCCCGTTTTCTTCTTGCAGCAGCATCCGGATAACGATCCGCCCAGTTGAGGATTACATCACCAATCAGTTTATTAAAAACAAAATCCCGTACTGCTGGAGCAAGTGAGTTTGATTTAAGCTTTTTCTCAAATGTTTTCATCAGGTTTCTTACTACAAAATATTTTTCTTCCTGTGACCCGATCGGCCGATTTCTATCATTTTTTTCAACAAGAGTCTTCAGTATTTCTTTTTCGCCCCATTTCAGAAAATAGTCCATAATAAAATTTATTTTTATTAATTCGAGGCAGACTTTTGCAATAACCTTCTTACCTCTTACTCCTATTTTCATGATTTAGCCTCCTGAATATCATTTTAAAACATTTTCGTTATGATGCTTGCTGCTAAGAGAATGGTTTAAATTATCTTCCTGTTCAGTTAAAATATATACTTAATTTTATAAGATATGAGTATTTGCTTTTACTTACTTTTTTTATTATTGCATATTAGACTGTTTCACAAAATAATATCTTTCGCATAAGTAGTATTAATACTACCATTAAGGATGTTCGTTTGTCAAGCACTTTTTTATATTTATTTCTTGAATATTTTGTATTTTTAGGCTAAAAAATATATTGTTATATATGTACCTGGTTAATTTAAAAGAATTATGCCAGAGGGGCATGGAGGATACAGCAAGGACTGGTAAAGAGCACAGGAGGGTACTTTTGAAAAGACAATTTGGAATGATCCTTTTTTCATTTTTTACCTTTATAATAATTGCAAGTATAATACTTGCAAGCGCAGGGCTTCTTAATGCACAATTCCCTGATATTTACCTGCCGGAATATACTCTGCATGGATCAACAAGAAATATTATCAGCAGAATGCCGGAACAGGATCTGTCTCTTGAATGGTTTATGATGGAAAGCGAACATTTTCGAATTGTATTCCCTCTTCACCTGGGTGGGTGTGCAGAATTTATTGCTGCTGAAGCAGAAGATGTTTTTATACTTCTGAGTGCCTGGACGAAGTTTACGCCGGAAAGAAAAATTGATATTCTTTTAACTGACAGATGCGACTTTGCAAATGGTTTTGTTGCACGCAGCACAAAAGGTCTGTTTATAACTATTTACACTGTCTGCCCTTATCGTTCTTCATCTATCGGACTCGATGCATATAAAAACTGGTACAGGAATCTGCTCATACATGAGCTTTCACACATTTTTCACCTGGATATCGTCAGGGGCGGTTCTGCGGTCTTTAAGAAGATATTTGGCAATGTCTTCTATCCAAATGAATGGACACCACCGTTTTACGTTGAAGGGTTCGCAACGTACTCAGAGACTGTGAATGAATCGGGATTCGGAAGAGGTAATTCGCCGTACACGCAGATGTATACAAGAACAGCATTCAATGAAAACAATTTTCCTCCCCTTGACAGGGCTTCAAATAATGTAAAAGTTTGGCCTTTAGGGCAGACATCTCGCCTTTTTGGCGTTTCATTCGTAAATTACCTTGCAGAACAGTACGGGGAGGAGAAAATAACGGATTTTAATCTACAGAGCGGTTCTTACCCCATGTTTACATATAATATTCCTTTTAAAAAAGTGTACGGGCAAAAAATGAGTGAGGCCTGGTATGAGTGGGAGGAGTTTGAAGAAAAAAAATCGAGTATCTTTACAGATAAGATCACAGCCGTAGATGTCACTGCATTTGAGCCTGTAGGCTCCATGAAGGGCTACGTGTATTCTGTGTGTTTTAATTCAACAGGTGAGAGTATAGCTTATTCAATTAATCCGGTCGAACATCTGGGTGGACTTTACATCTACAATGTTGAAGATAAAACCGAAAAATGCATAAAGAAGGGGCTTCATGTATATAATCTTAAATTTTCAAAAGATGATAAAAAGATATATTACATCAGATATGATGTATATAAGAATGTCTATATAAAAAATAATCTTTACGAGCTCGACCTTTCCACCGGAAAAGAAAGACAGATAACACATACAGGGAATATCCAGGGGTTTATAATCCTTGATCATGAAAAACAGTTTCTGGCGAGCTGTTCAACTCCCTATGGAACTTCGTTGTCTTTTATCGATTTTCATGAAGAAAATAGGGGAGGTACAAAGTCTGATTCGAAGCGGGATATAAAGCTTTATGCAGGGGAATATGAGAATTTTCATAATCCGGTTCCTGTAATAGAAGAGCCCTCGCTCTCTCCGGACGGAAGCCTGGTTGCCTTTTCATACAAAGATGATAAGGGGGGGAGGGGGATCTGTTTGACTTCCCTCAAGGATTTAAAGGAGGGGAAACAGAACTTAAGAAGGGTTACTGGCATACAGTATAACGCATATTCTCCCGTATGGCTGGATGAAAATGAACTTGTATTTATCGGGGATGAAAATGGGGTGTATAATATTTACTATGTTAACATTGTCTCTGGAGTAACCAGAAGAATTACCAATGTCCTGAACGGGGTATTCGAGCCTGATATATCCAGGGGAGGGAAAATAATACTAAAGGAATATACATCATTTGGTTTTCAGGCTTCTACAGGCAGTATGAATGACCTGGATATAGTCTATTGGGAAGAAGAGGCAGATTTTGAACTGCTGGACCTCAAGCCACAGGGAAAGGATAACCGGGAGGAACCAGGAAGAACACGTAAAAATGAAGAAATGGATAAATACAGGTCAGGTAAATGGTTATTTCCGGGATACTGGCTGCCGTTCATGGCAGGTGACGGGATAAATCTCGGTGTTGGTTTTTATACAGCAGGAAAAGATCTATTAAAAAAGCATGTGTATAAAACAGGTCTTGTTTACGATATTATTGATGATTCATTCAAATCTTTATTCAATTATACCTACAATACCTATCCCATTTCATATTTTGCTCTGCTCTTTATTTCTCAGAGCGCATGGGAAGATGAATTCAATCCGGAGATAGCATTTTACCCGGGTATTTCGTTTCTCTTCGGGAGAAAAGATTTCTTTATCCAGGCTGATCTGGGCGTTATATTTGAAGACCCTTATAAAGGACTGAACTTTTCAGTATCCTCCGGCACAACAAAAAGTTCAATTAAATGGATAGGCCCCGAGAAAGGATTCTCATTTCAGCAGGAAATATACTGGAATATAGATATTGAAAACAGTTTTGTCGTATTAAATGATTATTTTTCTATCTATTTCAGGCCTTTTGGTATTTCTCTCTTGAATTTCAGGATACAGAGTAAAGGAGGTGTAGGGGATGTGGGTGATCGAATTAAATCCGGGTTAGCAAACGACTGCATTTATGTTCCCCTCAAATCGGTTTATACAATGGGATATCCTGAACCAATAGCTGGCAGTTTTGTGCTTGATTTTAAAACGACGCTCGGGTTTCTGCTGCTCTCTGTTAATAGTGGATTCCGAACCTTCCCTCTCTTCTTTGAAGGAATAAATTTGAACCTCTTTAATGATAACGGTTTGATTGTATCAGGAGAGAATACTGAAAGCTTTATTATTACGGATATAAGAGATTTTACCAGAAGTCCTTTTCAATATATACGCTCCTCTATTGGTGGAGAGCTCCAATGGAATTTCATTATTGGTTACGAGTTTCCTTTTGTAGTGAAATTCGGTTATGTTCTGGCACTCGCAGAAGGCGGAACGGATGGATATTACATTTCCATTAAAACGGCACTTCCGTTTTAATTGAGAAATAGTAACTCTTCTAATGTAGGGGCAATTCATGAATTGCCCCTGCTGTTTAAAGTTTAAAGGCTCGAAAACTTAATTTATTATTGAATTCTTTTTCCTGACCCATCTTCTAACTGATGGGTTTTTATGCAAGGCAATTATTCACCAACCCGCACATCTGGGGAATAGTCGGGGGCTTATTTTCACAAACCAGTACTCGATGGGAATAGTTTATATACCAAATTTCGAAAAATCTTTATAAAATAGATATATTCATAATCGAGGGAAGGAGCATCCTCAATGAAAAGGAAATACGATCGAGTATATCAATTTAAAATTACACTGAAAAATATTAGCCCGCCCATTTGGCGACGGATACAAGTTCCAGAATCTTATTCATTTTGGGATTTGCATGTTGCCATTCAAGACGTAATGGCTTGGTTAGATTATCATCTTCACGAATTTGAAATA
>JAUVYC010000229.1 GCA_030603285.1 Spirochaetota bacterium | reverse complement strand
CCCGTACGAATAACTTACGAGACCACTTGAGACTCTTTGCTCGACCAGATTGATATTGTTCTTGAGCCCAATCATTAGCAACTTTTTGTATTTCTTCAGGTTTGATCTCACGAGTATTTGATCCATCGCCCTGAAACCTTTTGGCTACCCGGAACAATTCCCTGGCTATGCGGTCCAGTGTTGCTTGAACGCATCCTTCTTTTTCTTTATGTATCAGATACCGCTCACGTTCTTTAACAAATGGTGCATTTTTGTGTCGAGTGAGAACACTCTGATACTTGAAAAATCTTTCTAACATGGTTAAACCTCCTCTGCTTTTTTAAAGTTTAACCATATAATAGGGGATATTTATGTTGCGTCCACGAAAATAAAGAGTTGTAGTAGCAAGGATTTACGGGTTCTACGTCACATAATTGCGGGGGTCACATAAAGGGTCCGGCTTGGCGTGTCGCCCCGAGGTTTTCTTGCCCTGTACAAAGGCGCCCAGGCCCTGGCTGCCGTTGAGGGTCGAGACTACGTGATCTCCCGTTATATAGTTGTCCTTCGCAGGGAACGAACTTTGAGGACCCACCGGTTGGAGGAGGTGGAAGCAGTGCTCTTTGTGGAGAACCGCAGCTTCTTGCCCGTGCACTACCTTGCCATCATGGACAGGCCCAACCATTTCTTTCTCACCGACCCGGGGAGGTTCCTCATCAGTCTCGCCCCCCGGGAGCGGAAAAAGCTATCCTATCCCCTATCCAGCCAGGACAGATGCGAGTTCACACTGGGTCCGCTGGTGGTGCAGGGTTCGGACCCACTCGGTCTGTTCCCCTGGGTGACCCGGCTGACCGCGACTGCTTTGATCCGCTTGATGTCGGATGCGCCAGGTCCTGCCTCTGGAAATCCTCCAATCCATGACTGAGCACAAGTCCGATAGCATGACTGACCTCTATGACCATCCGGGCATAGAGGAAATATTACGGAAACAGCAAAAAAAGAGGTTGCGAACCTTTTAAAACAACTTCCAGATTCAGTAACTCTTGAAGATATACAATACCATCTGTATGTGCTTGAGAAAATACAGAAAAGTCTTGAAAATACAGAAAATGAAGGTACAATAGATCACGAGGAAGTAAAGAAAAGGTCCAATAAATGGCTTATAAAATAAAATGGTCTCCAGAAGCTATGGAGGACAAAACAATTGAATATAAATGAATTAATTAACAAAAGCGAAGGTAAGAATCTTGAGTTTAAGCGGGACTTTCCTGCAAGTAATGCTTTAGTAATCTTTTTTTATCAATAATGAGGTTATATGTTGAACTTACCCATAAATATAAATGATTTATTAACTGGCTGCACTGCAGAATGGGAGCGTCTGGAATTTAAAGAAGGCTGGAATCCGGAAGCTGTGCTTCATACTATGTGTTCTTTTGCAAATGATTTTCATAACCTGGGAGGCGGTTATATCCTTATTGGTATAGAAGAAGAAAATGGAAGGCCCATCTTACCTGTAAAAGGGATTCCTGTTGAAAAAATAGATGTTATCCAGAAAGAAATAGTTGAATTGGGATATAAGATAATTCCTTATTATCATCCAATTGTGGCACCCTGTGAAATAGAGGGAAAACATATCATTGTTTTATGGGTTTCTGGTGGGCAAGCACGACCATATAAAGCGCCTGTATCACTTTCTAAAAAAGAAAAGCAATATGCCTATTATATCCGTAAGGGATCAGTTACTTTAAAGGCACAACAGCAAGATGAAATAGAGCTAATAAATCTGTCTGCAAAGATTCCTTTTGATGATAGGATCCATCATACAGCCACACTAGAAGATTTGGATTTAGGACTCATCCGCAGTTACCTCAAACAGGTGCGAAGTGATCTTTTTCAAGATGCTTCAATGATGAGCTTTCTTGAGCTTTGCCGCCGGATGAAACTGTTCGACCCAAAAATGTTGGTTTAATATTTTTCAATGAAAAGCCGTATCATTTTTTCCCTTATACTCAAATAGATGTTGTTCATTTTCCCAAAGGGCTGGGTTCGGATGTTTTTACTGAAAGTATATTTAGAGGTCCACTTCATATTATTATTCAGGAAGCCCTTTCTCATATTAAAAGCAATATAATTGAAGAAAAAATAATAAAACATTCGGAGCGGCCGGAAGCGGACAGGTATTTTAATTATCCATTTGCAGCCATTGAAGAAATATTGTGTAATGCGGTTTATCGCAGGTCGTATGAAATTTGTGAGCCTGTTGAAGTACGTATACTTCCAAATCAAATACAAATAAGCAGCTTTCCTGGACCAGACAGTTCTATTTCTGATAAAGCTATCCAGGAATATCGGTTTTTATCCCGCCGGTACCGTAATCGTCGAATAGGTGAATTCCTTAAAGAATTAGGAATGACAGAAGGGAGAGGAACGGGAATCCCCAAAATAATTAGAGAATTAGAAAAAAATGGTTCGCCAAAACCAATTTTTAATACAGACAAGGAAAGGACCTTTCTGGTTGTTGAAATACCCATTCACTCATCTTTTAAACAAGAAACCATACAAGAAACCATACAAGAAACTAATAATATTTTTCCAAAAATAAATAAACTATTAGAAGCATGTATTAAGGAGATGTCCAGGAAAGAATTGATGTCTGCTCTTAATTTGAAAAACAGATCCAATTTTGTAAAAAATTATCTCAACCCGGCAATAGAGCAAGGTCTAATAGAAATGACAATACCAGATAATCCCAACAATCGGAATCAGAAGTATAATCTTACATTAAAATGGAAAAAATTAAAGGAAGATGGATTAATAAATAAAAAATAATGGCGTGAAAGTAAACTATAATAAACTGGGAGATATTTTACAGCCGATGAAAGGATTTAATGTACAGAAAATGAAGGTACAATAGATAACCAGGAAGTAAAGAAAATGTTCAATAAATGGCTTACAGAAAAAAATAGCCCCCAGAAACTTTTAAGGATAATATAATTGAATATAAAAGAATTAATTAACAAAGGCGAAGGTAAGAATCTTGAGTTTAAGCGGGAGCTTTCTGCAAGTAATACTTTAGCAAAGACAACGTTCCGAGGATACAAGAAGTTGCCCTAACGAAGTGAAGGCAATTTGGGTGAAGCGAAGTGGAACCTTGTATCCTCTGTCGTGTGAAGTACAGTGGATCATTCTTTACGTGTTATCCAGAATAGACAATCCATGGAGTAGTCAGCTACTTCCTTCCTCTATCTTTTATTAACAGATTGGGTAGAGATTAAATTAGAAATTCCATGAAAAAAATATTTTTCAATGTCATCTCTGTTAAAATTTACCAATATCAACCGGTCAATTAACGTTATCGGAATATCAAATGCATCACTTTTTACGAGACTGTAGCATAATTGCAGAGATCTGAGCTATACTTCTGGTACAAAGTATCGATAACTCTGTTGTCGAAATCTGTCTGGGAGGGGAAAGACAGTGTTTGGACCAGGGGAATATGTGCCGGATCCAACAGCAGGGATAACGCGTGCCTGAGGATCTGCCGGAGCCCAAAGTAATTCCGCAAAGCCGGAACTACAAGCATCGCACGTGTCCGAGATGCGGGTACAGTGCCTATCGCCTGCGTATAGTCACAAGGTTGTTGCACGACCTGGGAGATATGATCTCAAGGCTCGACCTCGTGATCTAGTTATCACCTATTCTCAAACATCGTTGTCCTAAATGCAATTGCTACTTTAACGCTGACATGAGTGATTTAGCATTGCCAAAAGCTCGATACATGCACCGAGTGGTTGGCATGGCGGTGCGGCTGGTTGTGGAAGACGGCTTACCGTACCGAACTGCAAGCTGGCATTTATGGCGTGATAGCCGGGTGTTTGTTCCCTGGGGCACGATCCGGAACTGGGCCTAAGGCTTCTGGGAAAAAAAAGTGAGGCATCGATAAGAACGGAATATATCAACACAGCTCTTGATGATTTTTCCGGTTACATTGCTGCTGATGAGTTGTATGATGATCCGTTCTGTGTGCTTTTCATCGTCGATAACCACAGGTTAAGACGTCTGTGCTATGAAGTGCTGGACCACGATCCGACTCATGAGGACATTACCCGGTTCTTCAAGCGCTTCAAAGGCGTGCTTGAGGTAACCCCAAAGATTTTACCAGTCTTTTAACCAAGACAAACTTCACCTTCAAGCCGGTAGATAAGCTTAAAATCATACCGTCATTCCAGGGTGTGTTTGATCTGTATCAGAATAAAAAAAAGACTCAAGCTACCCACACCTTCGGTTTAAGTATCACCTCTACAATCGATAATGTCCGGGTGGGAGGAAGATACAAGGTAATCCTGCGATCCTCCCTGATGGATGAAACTACAGTTCTCTCCCGCTTCAACAATGAATTCGGAGTGAATGTAAACTGGGATCCGAATAAATAATGTCCATCAGTGACGAGGCCGGAATACAGATGGCGGAGGCTTGTCTATCTCCACCGATGGGAGAGTCAGTTTTACCAACAAAACTACAGGGGATGGGCTTAAAACCAGTTATCATATATATTGAAATATTCTTTCATCCCCTTTTTCTGCCATTTCGATTTACCATGATAAACAACCATGGGAACGACAATCTGAAGTTCCATCTTCTGCTTGATATTATACTCCCAAATATTTAGCATGTATCTCAGCAACTGGAGGTGAGGATATTTAACGGGATAGCTCTTGTGCACAAAAAGGAGTGAGATTTTCATCTCTCTGCCGGCTTTTAA
>JAUVYC010000127.1 GCA_030603285.1 Spirochaetota bacterium | reverse complement strand
AAAAGCAAAAATATTATGAAGAAAACATAAAACAATTAAGGCATGAGCTTGAAAGAAGTGACGAATCATTCCAGGATGTAGAATTTAATGTGAAGTCACTCGGGGAGCGTGTGAAACAATTAGAGTCAGAGCTGGATAAATTATCCATTCGGTATAAAGAATTCGAAGAAGATAAATTATTGCTGGGTGAAAAGATGAAGGGACATAATGCTCTTATTGATAAAATTATTGATAAAATTCAGCACAGCGAATCTGAAGTGGATGTGAAAAAGAACCGGATTGAAAATATGAACAGAACTATTGAAAAAGTTAAGCTGAATAATGCTGAACTGTCGTCAAAAATTGAAACAATCACTGAAAATTTTAAAGAGAGATACAGTGTCTCATTGGAATTAATTAATCCAGACAGCAAAGCGAGATCTTCTGTCACTGAAGCAGTCCTTTCATCAGAACCAATGGACATAAAGAGAATTAATGAACAAAGGGAAGGGATCAAAAAGGAGATTAGTGAGCTTGGCCAGGTTAATTTAATTGCAATCGAAGACTATAATGAGGTGAAAAAGAGGTTCGAATACCTTACTGAACAAAGAGATGATATGAAGAAAGCGAAAGAAGATTTAAATATTGTTATGGCGAAAACAGTTAAGTCGTCATATGAACTGTTTATGGAAAGCTTTGAGAAAATAGGCCGGAACTTTAACGGCATATTTCGCAGGCTTTTCAATGGCGGTCAAACTGACCTCTTTTTAACGAATGACGCAAATATTTTTGAATCCGGCATTGAAATCATGGTATGTCCACCCGGTAAATATTTGAAGCGGCGTTCACTTTTATCAGGCGGGGAAATGGGGCTTACTGCAATCGCCCTGCTGTTTGCAATATTTATGGTTAAACCAAGTCCTTTCTGTATGCTTGATGAAGTAGATCATGACCTGGATGAAGAGAATGTTGTTCGATTTTTGGACCTTTTAAAGGAATTTACTGATACCACACAGTTTATTATCATTACCCACAACAGGAGAACAATTGAGTTTGCAGACGTTATCTACGGGGTAACAACGGAAGAAGCCGGTGTTTCAAAGGTTGTATCCCTTGACTTATTGGAGCATTCTATTGAATAATTTTTATAACAGGATTAAAAACAATACACGACTCGTAATGATCATCATGCTCCTGATCATCCTTTCTGCTGCAGTAGGGTTTACAATAGGCACGATTAAACGCAGAGCCTATAGAAAAGACATTTCTTTTTCAGATATGGAAATTGATTCTTTAACGTCTTCAGGTTTATCTGATAATCAAAAACCACCATTTCTCATGCCAGAGCCGGTTGTTCCTCATATAGGTGACCAGTTTCTGAAGAATTTATTCTATTTTGATCAAAATGATTCTGATTTAGAGAAATTAAAAATGATTCCTGTCAGAATTTCAGAATTGTTAAAATACAGGGATATTGGTATTACATCCGATATCAAACCCTTTCAATTTCATAATGAAGAACTTGATATTATAACAAAAAAGGAAGAGCTTGCAGAACCGTAGCTGTTTTCCTGCACAGGAAACTTGTTTCATGCAGGTTCCATAAAAAAAAATGAGATTGAATAAATTCTTTTTCGTGTGTCTGATTGTAATACAAATTTTGATAACCCCTGCTCTTGTGAAGAGCAATCAGATACTGATAGAAGAAGGGATTAACTATCGAGAGATTGGTGTAGAGACTGGAATCGATTTTACTCTTCGTTTAGCAGGAAGCGGCTGGTATTTGAACAGATATGACAGAACAAATCTTTCTTTTAAATTGCGGAGTGTGGAACCTGATTACACAGAGTTTATCATCCGGCCTCTCCATAAGGGAGATTCCTATTTATTCTTCAGTTACATGGAAAACGATATATATATTCTTGTTAGAATAACTCACAGTATCCCTGCCGGAGAAAAGGATGAAATGGCAGCAGAAAGTAGAAAAGGGGATTTTGCAAACATCGGAGAGTTGATTGACAACATGGGTGAGGCTCAGGTCGATACTGGCCATGAGAAAATAAAGAAACCACTGGAGATTCAAAAGGAAAATATCATTACAAAACTAAAGACGCCTCTTGAAAAGGATGTGCCATTTCAGGATAAAGGAGAATCTGATCGCTTTGAGCAGGAAGTGAAAACAAAAACAGGGGATTTAAGTACAGAACAAGGAGAGAAAGCAAAGATAAAAGCAGCTTCTGAGGATAAAGAGATTTTCTATAGCACTAAAGACAATAAGATAGTTAAAGTCCCTTTCAAAAGTGAGGATGATTCCTACCATAAAGGAGTTCGATTCTTTAAGAGAGGTATGCTTTCAGAAGCTCTAAAGAGCTTTCTGGATTATTTATCTCAATGTGAACGCTGTGTGTATGAAAACGATGCACATTACAGATCAGCGAACCTGTATCTGAAGATCGGCAAAGATAAAGATGCTATAAAACATCTGGATAAGCTTATTGTCATAGGTTCTCAGAAGCATAAAAAAGAAGCCTATTTAATAAAAGCGGAAATAGATTTTAATGCAGGGAAAATACAGGATGCAATTGACGGATACAGAAATGTATTGAAATATGATGCCGGTAATAAAGAAGTATCAAAAAAGATTGGAGATATTTACTACCAATTAGAAGAATATATAAATGCGCTCAGTGCATACGAGAAAGGGATAAAGGAAGGGATCGAATCTGATGAAGTATATTTCAAAGTTGCCATTATATATGACAGTCCGGGAAAATCCAGAAACCTGGAGAAGGCGTATAAATATTATAAAATGATAGTTGACAGGTATGTTGATTCTGTGCATTATATCTATGCAAAAAAAAGGGTGAATTTTCTGGATAAAAACTTTTTCAAATATAAGTAAAATTATTCTCAGGCAGCCGTATCAGTTGAAATCTTGTAAATAAATAAAGGCGAGGTGCTGGAGTGCTCGTTTCACTTTCCAATAGACTCTCCGAAATAATGAAAAAGGTAAGAGGGTGGGGCAGTCTAAATGAAAAAAATATCAGGGACGGTTTAAGGGACATCAAACTTGCGCTTTTGGAAGCAGATGTTAATTATAAAGTAGTGAAAGGGTTCATAGATGGAGCAACCGAAAGTGCTTTAGGCGAACAGGTTCTGAATAGCATAACTCCAGTGCAGCAGTTCACAAAGGTAGTATATGATTACCTCGTTAAGATCCTTGGTGAAGAAGATCATGATCTAAAAATATCTTTCGGAGGTATTTCTGTCTTTATGCTTGTGGGGTTACAGGGATCAGGCAAGACCACCACAGCCGTTAAGCTTGCTCACTATGTACAGAAGAATTATAATAAAAAGCCGCTCCTCATTGCTGCTGATGTTTACAGGCCTGCAGCAGTAAAACAGCTTGAACTTCTGTCTGAGAAAAATGGTTTTTCTATTTATAAAGAGGATAATGGAAAACCTGTTGATATATGTCTTTCGGGTCTGAAATTTGCCAGGGAAAATAGTTATCAGGTGCTTATCATCGATACTGCTGGAAGATTGGAAATCGATGAGAAAATGATGAATGAACTCATTGAAATGAAAAACAGAATGAAGCCTCATGAGGTTATCCTCATTGCAGATGCTGCAACCGGCCAGGTTGCGGTTTCAGTTGCCCAGGGATTTAATGAAAAACTCGGGATTACCGGAATATTTCTATCAAGAATGGATTCAGATGCCCGCGGCGGTGCAGCACTTTCCATGTCATACATTACCGGAAGATATATAAAGTTTATTGGTACCGGAGAAAAGATCCCGGATTTTGAAAAGTTTTATCCATCCAGGATTGCAAGCAGAATTCTCAATATGGGAGATGTTGTTTCTCTTGTTGAAAAAGTCCAGGAGAATGTTGATTTAGAACAGGCTGCAAAACTTGAAAAAAAATTAAGAAAGGACACCTTTGATCTTAAAGACTTTCTTGATCAGGTTAAGCAGCTAGAGAAAATGGGACCACTTGAGAATATTCTGGAAATGATTCCGGGTCTTCCGAAAAAGGCGAATATTAAAATAGATGACCATGCATTAAAACAGACAGAAGCAATTATTAACAGCATGACTGAATATGAGCGTTCTCATTACAAAATGATCAATGGGAGCAGGCGGAAAAGGATTGCTCTCGGCAGTGGAACTTCAGTATTTGAAGTAAACAGGTTGTTAAATAATTTTCAACAGATGAAAAAATTGATGAAAAAGATGGGAAAAGGAGGCAAGTTAAAGGGGAATGTACTTTCTGAAAGATTGTTTACTTGATTATATTTCTTTACATAACTTGTTAATAAAATTATATTAATGGGAAAAATCAGGAGGGCTGTTAGTGGGTGTAAAGATACGTTTGGCAAGATTGGGGACGAAAAAGAGACCATTTTATAGAATTGTGGCTGTTGATTCCCGGAAAAAGAGGGATGGAGCATATCTGGAAAATTTAGGTTTTTATCATCCCCTTGAAAAGGATGAAAATCAAGTACAGGTAAAAGAGGAAAGAATCAAGCACTGGCTTGGTATTGGTGCAAAACCAAGCCACACAGTGAAGATCCTTTTAAATAAAAAGGGAATAATGTTGAGGTAATGTTGGACTGAGAGCATAATCTACGTATGGGAAAGGAGAGATAGGTATGAATGAGAAAGAATTCCTTCTGTATATCATAAAAGCTTTAGTTGATGAACCTGAAGAAGTAGAGATTAATGTTGTAGAAGGGGAAAAATCTACAATATTTGAGTTAAAAGTAGCTTCTCCAGATATTGGGAAGGTAATTGGAAAAAATGGCAGGATAGCAAAAGCTATCAGGACAATTCTCAATGCTGCTATTGCAAAATCAGGAAAAAGGATTAGTCTTGATATACTCGGTTAAGTAGCTCCTCATCTCTTCATTTTTAAATTATATTCTTTCTTTAGAATTACTTACGATGAGAAAAATCGGATAAAAAATACAGGGTTATCCCTGTGCTCAGGATTTTTCCCCGGGGCATATGAAATTGTTATAATAATACTCATTAGTACCTTAATCATGATAAACTTGAATATGGCTTGTCCACATTAAAGAAAAGATCTTAATAAGATATGAGAGTAGATAGTGATTACCTGATTATCGGAAAAGTGATAAAACCGTTCGGTTTACGTGGAGAAATGAAAGTCTTTCCGATAACCGATGATATTGAGAGATTTAATACTTTACCGTTTATTTTCTTTAATAATGGACACTCATTTAACAAAGTTGATGTAGAAAGTGTACGGTATTCAAAGAAATTCGTTCTGCTGAAACTCAACTTGTACAATACAAGAAGTGATATTGAAGGATTTTGCGGTCAATACATCTATATTGACAGAAAGAATGCAGTAAAGCTTGATGAGACAGGCAACTATTATTACGATTTAACTGGCTGTGAAGTTAAGACAGGGGATGGAGATATTATAGGGACAATTTATGATATTCAAAATACCGGAAGCTGCGATGTATACATTGTACGCCGGAGAAATGGCAAACAAGATGATTTGTTGATCCCTGCCATAAAACAGGTTGTAAAAAAAATAGATATAGATCGAAAGGAAATTATCATTGAAATAATTAATGGCCTTTTCTGATGGTCTGTTAGTTTTTTCAAAGCAAAGATATAATGATTTTTAATATACTTACACTCTTTCCGGATACAATTCGCTGTTTTTTTCGTGAAAGTATTGTGAAAAGAGCTGTTGAAAATGAAATCATACAAATAAATATTTATAATATAAGGGATTACAGTACTGATAAGCATAAGAGAGTTGATGATTGTCCTTTTGGTGGAGGCAGGGGAATGTTGTTAACCCCTGATCCACTCTTCCGTGCGGTTGAGAGTATAAAGAACAAAGGACAGGTTATCTACCTGAGTCCGATGGGTGCCTGTTTAAAACAACCGAAGGTGAGAGAGCTTTCTCAGGAAAAATGTTTAACATTTATATGTGGGCATTATGAGGGCATTGATAACAGGGTTATCGAGCATTTGGTTGATGAAGAGATTTCTATTGGAGATTATATACTGACCTGCGGGGAGATTGCTGCTGCTGTTCTGGTTGATTCAATAACAAGAGAACTAAAAGGTTCTCTTGGTAATAATGAATCAAAACTGGAAGAGAGTTTTGATGAAACCGGGTTATTGGAGTATGAACAGTATACCAGGCCGGACAAATACAGGGGTTATGGAATACCAGAGGTCCTGTTATCCGGGAATCATGAAGAAATCAAAAAGTGGAGAATGAAAAGAAGGCTTCTAAATACGCTGGAAAGAAGACCCGGTATGTTAGATACTTCATCTCTTTCAGCAGAATATAAAAAGTTATTAAGTGAAGTTGCAAAGGAGAAAGACTTATGAACATAGTGAATGAAATTGAAAAAGAATACATTAAATATGAAGATATCCCCTTTAAAGCTGGAGATCTCGTACGTGTCCATGTAAAAATTGTTGAGGGAAAAAGAGAAAGAATTCAGGTTTTTGAAGGCTATGTTATAGCTATCAAGAACAGCGGGAACAGAAAAACCTTTCGGGTTCGTAGAGAATCCTATGGGATTGGTGTTGAACGGGTATTTCCACTCAACTCCCCAAGAATTGAAAAGATTGAAGTTGTGAGGAGAGGAAAGGTGAGAAGAGCGAAACTGTACTATTTAAGACAAAGAGTTGGGAAAGCAGCACAGGTAAAGCAGAGATTAAAGTGATATTCCCGGTAATTTACAGGAATAAACGCTCATTACCCTCAAGAACGCCGCGAATGCTGAAAATAGTACCTAATGACCACTAATGTGGACAAGCCACATTCAAGATTTAAAGATTTTTTTGCCTATTAGGCAAAAAAATCAGTATTAAGGTACTAATGTGGACAAGCCACATTCAAGATTAACAGGTACTGATTACAAGGTACTGATTACAAGGTACTGATTACAAGGTACTAACGATCTTTTCTCAGAATGTACATCCATTCATTTGTTAAATCTACTTGAATATTTATTTAGCATTATTAAAATAAATTAGAAGGTATTATGTATGTATAATTTTGAAAATGAATTGATGTGCAAGCTTGAAAATTTAGCCCTGTCAAGAGGTTTTAAAAATATTGCAGGTATCGATGAAGTCGGGAGGGGTGCACTTGCAGGCCCTGTGGTTGCGGCATGTGTAATTCTTAATCAGGAAAATGTACCAGCCGGTATTGTAGATTCAAAAAAGATAAGTAATAAGAAAAGAGCAATGCTTTTTGAAAAAATCCGGAAAACAGCCCTGTCCATTGGTATTGGTTCGGTTGAACCTGAGGTTATTGATAGAGTAAATATTTATAATGCAACGAAGGTGGCAATGAAACAGGCTCTATTAAACATGAAAATAAAGCCTGATTTTTTATTAATTGATGCAGTTAAATTATACGATATTTTAATTAGCTCCCTCTCGGTTATTAAAGGAGAGGAGAAAAGTGTTTCTATAGCGGCGGCAAGCATTATTGCCAAGGTGTACAGGGATAATATTATGGTCAATTTATCAAATAAGTACCCTTACTACGGTTTTTCATCCCATAAAGGATATGGGACTTCCTTCCACAGGAAAAGCTTGCTTGAATATGGTCCAACTGAAGTGCATAGGTACTCATATAAACCTGTATTAAAAGTGTGTGAAATATGGAAATTGAAAAATCAGAAATAAAAATCTCTTTATAAAACTGTGATTAATGTTATTTAATTAGTTGTATTTATATAGGTTTGAATGTGTTTATTAGCATTGGGTAGGTCCGGTTTCTGGTTGATTTTAAAGGTTTATTTTATAGTG
>JAUVYC010000076.1 GCA_030603285.1 Spirochaetota bacterium | reverse complement strand
AAAACTTTCTCAGCCCTGTTAAATATATCTCTGGCTGTTTCATACCTGTTATAAAATTCTTTTCCCATACCCGGTTTCTGAGACCCCTGGCCGGGAAATAAAAAACCGAACTTTTCCATTACACCCTCAGCATCCGTAATGTGGACAAGCCACATTCTCGATTTTAAATTGTTATTAAGGTACTAATGCGGACAAACCGCATTCTCAATTTTAAAGATATTTTCCTGCAAACTAAAGTTTGTGCCAAAAAAACAAGGAAATTGTTATTAAGGTACTAATGCGGACAAGCCGCATTCAAGATTACCAGGATTAAGAAACAAAAAAATAGACGTTATTTTTTTGAAATGGAAATATAATAGCATTTTCATAATTAAACAAATGAAAAATATTTTATTTCGTCTCGTATCTCTCACCCTTTAATATTGGATGATAGCAGACCCCCATGTTAAGCCACCGCCGAAGGCTACAAATCCTATGATATCACCCCTTTTTATCAAGCCCTCTTCATATACTTCATTCAGACCAATAGCAATACTTGCTGCAGAGGTATTTCCGTACTTATCAATATTAACGTGTACCTTTTCTTTCGGTAAATGCAGAGATTTTCTCAACGATTCTATTATCCTCAGGTTTGCCTGGTGCGGAATAAGAATAGATATATCCTCTGTAGTAATGCCTGCGTTTCCCATAGAATTTGTAAACGTTTTCTTCATTTTATTCACAGCAACTTTAAAAATAGTATTTCCATTCATTCTTATGGAGTGAAGCTTATTTTCTACTGTTTCTATTGAGGCAGGATTTCTGGAGCCTCCCCCAGGCATGAAAAGCTCCTCTCCATAGGACCCATCAGTCCCCAGGTCAAAGGCAAGGAGCTTACTTTCCCCGTTAGACGGGATAAGAACACTCGCACCTGCTCCATCACCAAATAAAACGCAAGTGTTCCGGTCTTCCCAGTTGGTAATACTCGTAAGCTTTTCTGCACCTATTATTACAGCATTCTTATAGCTCCCTGTTCCCAGGAATTTACATGCAATGACAAGCGAATAGATATAACCTGAACATGCTGCATTGACATCCATCGCAACTGCATTCTTTGCCCCAAGCCTGTCCTGAACAAAACATCCTGTGCTTGGAAAAAACATATCCGGGGTTATGGTAGCGACAATTATTAATTCAACTTCTTGAGGGTCCATATTGGCCCGTTTAAGAGCGATCTTTGCGGCTTCATATGCCATATCAGAAGTTGCTTCGTGGTCAGCCGCTACTCTTCGTGTTTTGATACCGGTTCGAGTTGTTATCCATTCATCTGAAGTATCGACAATCTTTTCAAGATCTTTGTTGGTAAGTATTTTTACCGGAAGATATGCCCCTGTACTCTTAATCATTATGTTATTTCCAGACATTTTTCCCCTTTCTACTCAGATTATTTTTTCCTCCTACTAATAAAACAGTTATTTTAATATGACATATTATCTCCTGTGCATCAAGTTACTTTTAAAAGTTAATTTTTAAATAGTTCTGTATAATATCTAAATCTCTGTGGCCTTGATGCCTAGGGCCTTGATGCCTAGGGCCTTAGCAACTCTGTGGCTTAATATATACAAACTTTTTAAGATAGTTTCTTATCTTTTGAGGCCAAACTTTTCTAATCTTTCAATGATGATCTTATTTAATTTATTTTTTACCCCAATATTCACCATCCTCACCCCATTATACGTTGTAATTGCATCTGATGCACCGTGACCGATAACTCTACTCGCATCCAACCCTAAAAGATAAGCACCTCCATACTCACTTGGATCAGTTTTTTTTCTCATATTTCTTACAGCAGGATATATGAGTGCATACCCTATTCTCTGGAGCAGATGATTCTCAATTTCCTGCCCAACAAACTCAAAAGTAAGTTTGAAAATCCGTTCTGTAACTTTAAGCACAATATTCCCTACAAACCCGTCACATACGATCACATCAACGTCACCGTCGGATATACCATATCCTTCAATATTCCCAACAAAATTGAGATCAAGGTCTTTTAAAATGTTGTAGGTTTTTAATGTTATTTCATCCCCCTTTGATTTCTCCTGGCCAATATTGAGGAGCCCTATTGATGGATTTTTTTTTCGCTGCACCTTATTGGCAAACACTTCGCCCATTATTGCGAACTGGGCCATGTATTCAGCGGTGCAATCAATATTTGCCCCGGCATCAATTAACAGACTTTTGCCTTTTACTGTAGGGATATAGGAAGCAAGGGTAGGCCGTAAAATTCCTTCAATTCTCTTGATATTCATAAATGCTGCAACCAGGGTTGCGCCGGTGTTTCCAGGTGAAAATATGCCTTTTGCTTTACCTTCTTGAACGAGCCTGGTACATACCATGATTGAGGCATCTTTCTTCATTTTACAGGCAATAGCAGGTTTTTCATGCATGCCAATGACTTCATTTGCGTGAAACACCGTAACATTGTTGTTGTATTGAAATTGAAACCTTTTAAGGCAGTTTTTAATGAACTCCTCATCTCCAACGAGCCCGACTTTCACGTTCAATTCTTTGGCTGCCTTCAATGCTCCCCTGATAATAACGTCAGGGGGCCTTTCTCCGCTCATTACATCAACGGCAATCATTTAATTTAATCTTCCTCTTGGGAGATTACTTCTCTATCCTTATAAAACCCGCAGTTAGGACAAACATGGTGTGGTTTTGTATACTCACCACAGTGAGGACATTCAACGATTTTCACCAGATTGATTTTATCACTATGTGCCCGCCTCATTCTTGTCCTTGATTTAGATTTCTTCTGTTTTGGTACAGCCATAACCGGAACTCCAGATATATTGCTTAAATTTTACTAAGCTTTTAATATATTGAAAAAATATCAGTTTGAAAATAAAATTAGATAATAATTTTATCGCCTGGTTTTCCAGAATACACCTGATGTGGACAAGCCACATTCAAGATTATAAAAATATTTTCTTGCAAACTAAAGTTTGTGCCTAAAAGGCAAGAAAATCGGTATAAAGGTAATAAAAATAATCTCGTTTTTAAAATAATTTCTCTTTCAGATACTTTTCCACAACAGGGGGCACTTTATCAGATATATCGCCGCCAAGACGGGCAACTTCTCTAACAAGCGAGCTTCTAATAAATGAATAATGCTCATCGGTCATCATAAATATGGTATCCACGTTTGCATTGAGATGTCTGTTCATCAGTGCAAGTTCAAACTCATATTCAAAATCAGATAGAGCTCTCAATCCCCGAATAATAGTTACAGCACCGATTTTATCCGCATACTCAACAAGGAGTCCATCAAAATGATCTACTTCAATATTATCATATTCACGAACAATTTCCCTGAGCATTGAGGTTCGCTCATCTACAGAGAAAAAATATTTTTTTGCCGGATTTTCAGCAACTGCAACAATGAGTTTATCAAATAGTGTGGCAGATCTTTTAATAATATCATAATGACCGTTTGTAGGTGGGTCAAAACTGCCCGGATATAGAGCTATAGTCCTCATTAGATAACGCCCCTAAAAAAAGAATCCCTCTGTAGTAAAAATGCTTAATATTTTTATACATTCAGCATGTTTTACATATTATACTATTTGAAACCAGAAGATTCAATAAACTATATCATTTAAGGATCCGGCATGTTTGAACAGGTATTCATTATAGCTGAAGCTGGCTCTAACCATAACGGCAATCTTAAAACTGCAATAGAGCTGGTCCACCAGGCAGGCCAAGCCGGGGCTGATGCAATAAAGTTTCAGGAGTTTTCTCTATATTCTCTATTCTCTGTAAAATATTATAAGAAAGCACTGAGGCTGAAAGATGATACCTGGCAAAAGGAGATTGTGTCAAATACATTTAAATCAGAATGGCATGAAATTATTTCTAAGGAGGCTAAAAGAACAGGTGTTGTTTATTTTACCACCCCTTTTTCACCTGAATTTGTTGATATTATCGATGAATACGTACCGTTCTATAAAATAGCCTCATGCGATATCACTTTTCGCCCCCTCCTGGAAAAGGTTGCCGAAAAAGGGAAAGGTGTTTTTATATCAACAGGTGCAAGCTATATTGATGAAATTGACCGTGCGGTTCAGATACTAAAAGGATACAATCTTCCATTTATATGTATCATGCATTGTATAATGCTCTATCCTGCTCCTTACTCCTCTCTAAACCTTAACTTCCTTGAAACACTTTCCCGGAGGTATAACCTTCCGGTTGGATTTTCCGATCATTCATCAGGTATAGATGCTGTACTATTATCAATAGGCAAAGGTGCAAGAACAATTGAAAAACATTTTACATTGAATAAGAATCAGGAAGGAACAGATCATAAGAACTCGTTGTCTCCGGAAGAATTGAGTTTGCTTGTAAAAAAAATACGCCTGTGTGAAGAAATGCTCGGAACCAGGCAGAGGGTTATTTCAGAAAAGGAAAATAGAGAAAGGACATATGCACGAAGAGGGATCTATGCCAGAAAGAACTTAAAAAAAGGAGACCGGCTGACACTCGAGAGCCTGTCCTTCTTGAGGCCTAATATATCAATTGGGGCCGAAAGAGTTACTGATTTATTAGGTAAAATAGTGATCAAAGATGTATTAAAAGGTATGCCGATTGATTTTTCAATGGTAAAATAAGTAGAAGATGCTGTATCTTGAAATGGTATAAAGGGCTAAGAGAAGAAGGGAAATAACATGAAAAAGATTTTTATATTTTTCTCAGTGTTTATTGCGCTGTGTCTCAGCATTTCTTACGCTCAGGAAAATGTTGAGCAATCGCTATTAAATCTTAAACAACTAACAGCCCAGGATTATGTAAAGTTCCTCTATGAAGGTTCAGAAGAGAATAAAGTATTAGCTGCTACAGAACTCGCAGAATTAGGCTCAAATGATGAAGAAGTAATCGATGCTCTCGTGTTTGGCCTGCAGCAGGGAACCATCTTTGTACAAAGGGAGGGAGGAAAAGTAATAAATGATTACTGGGACGTAAGAGCTGCAAGTGCGAAAGCTCTGGGTGAAATCGGGGATCCAGGCGCGCTTCCGGATTTGTACAATGCCCTGAGGTATGATCATGATACCTTTGTAAGAAGCTCTGTTGCAATCGCGGTTGGCAGAATCGGGCAAAAAGAATCTATTAGTGAGCTCGCCCGTGCAATCGAAACTTCACGTATCGGACCTGATGATTTATTAATTAGAGCCTGTGTGGAAGCCATCGGGGAGATAGGAGACAAGGAAGGATTTGTACCTCTTGTTGAAGTAATAAGGGGCAAATACAGGCGAAGCATTAAACTTGCTGCCCGGGAATCATTAAAAAAGATCAAATGGTAGCTTCGTAGGGGTAATTCATAAATTGCCCCTACTCTTTTCTTCCTTAATAGCTAAAAGGTTTACCGCGTTCTTTAAAAAACCGGTTGAGCTCCAATACTTCCTTTTTTAGACCTCTCATATCAACCGGATCAGTTTTAAGAATATTTTCAATCTTCGAGGTTCTATCCCGAATCATCCGGTAACTCAATCTTACCTCTCCAACATTCCTTCTAATATAATCGATTACAGCATTCATTTTATTGGCCAGGTATTTAAACTCATCTTTTCTCCGTAAAACAATAATGAAGTCCATCTCTCCCCTGAGAAGGAAATCCAGACTCTGTTCAAACCTGTATATCGGACCTGCGATCTTATGTGAATAAAAGAGAGAATAGGGAATGATAATACAAAGAACAAGCAGATTAGCAACAAGAATGGGAATGAGCATAATTTGAAATAAACTTGTGACATCTGTCGTCCCTTCCGGAGTAACCATTATAATTAAATTGCTTAAATCAGCCCCTCTATAGTGGTATTTAAAGAAAAAAACCCCCAATAAAGCCCCAGCAGAAAGAAGAGTTGCTCCAACAATTACAAGAACGAACCTTAAAATAAATCGCGTTTGGAAATTTCCTTCAATAATATATCTTTTCCTCCTGTTCTTTTTCATCCTTCACTCCTATATTCATATATTTTTTCGATTCCCTGCAATGCAAAAACCACACTTTCACAAAGGGCCTTCATTTCTTCTTCCCCTGGAATAATGAAAACTTTAGAAATAAAGGAAACCCTGCGTTTTATTTCCTGCACAAAATATTCAAAGCGGGCAAGACCTCCTGTAAGGACAACCCCATCAATGTTACCACATGTATAGCACGCCAGGGCACAAATGCTTTTTGACACCTGATAAATACAGGCATCAATAACCATTTTCACTTTATCCTTAGTAAGAGCAGTCTTTATATGGTACCGGACAGTTTCGTCTGACATGATTTTTTTTATAAAAAAAGCATCCTTTGTTCCGAGGTGTGCAAAGATCCCTCCTTCCCCAACTATTTTTTTATACATTGCTTTATATGAATACCGATTACTATAACAAAGCTTAACAAGATCACCAGGAGGAATACTGCCAGATCTCTCAACCGAAAACGGGCCATCCCCATCAAGACCATTATTTACATCAACGACCTTACCACGGACATGCAATCCAACAGTAATACCACCTCCAAGGTGAGCAACAATCAGATTTACATGGCCATACTCCATACCGAGCTCTATGGAAACCTTTTTTGCTACTGATTTCTGATTAAGAGCATGGAAATAGCTCTTTCTTTGAATTTCCGGAATACCTGTATACCGGGCAATATCATCCATCTCATCAAGTGTCACTGGATATGCAATAAACGCATCCACATTATAGAGACCTGCAATCTCATATGCAATAGGAGCCCCCATATTGGAAGCATGTGTTCCATACCTGCAGGATACAAGATCATCAATCATCTCATCATTTATACGATAAACCCCACCCTTTGATGGTTTTAACAGGCCGCCTCTTCCTGCAACGGCAATAACAGTGCCTAATTTTTCACTATTCTTTTTCATAAAATTAATCGCCTTTTTATGTCTTTCCCTCAGGTCTTCCAAAAAATCAGCAGCAGGGTTTTCATTGTTTATTTCTTCCATATCAATTTTATTGCACTCAATTGTGGACCTATCGGATATATTATTTACAAACGAATAAATAGCCAGTTTTGTTGATGTTGAACCTGGATTTACTACGATAATATTGTTCATGCAGCAAAACCTTGAACACAGGCCTTGAACCCCCTCGCAAATTGTCTTAATCGCCTAAAATGGGGGGGTTAGCATTGTATCCCGCCTATAATCATAAAATTGTCAGCTTATAATCTTTGTGTCCTCATGTTGAGGCATCCTTTTTCCAATTTTTTCATATATCTTATCAATAATCCACAGAGTTATAGACAGGGTTTTAATGTCATCTTCTCCTCGAACTATTGGTTCAGTTTTTCCAAGAATACAAAGGGCAAAATGCTGCAATTCCTCTTTAAGTGCATTTTCTTTTTGTACTAATACACGTTCTACAAAAGACTCCTGTTTATAGGTTATCTCCTTTGATGATACAAAAAAACTCGCTGATGAACCCCTGTATATATTGATGTCCTGGGTCTCAAAGTTTAAATTGATGAATGCTTCAACCTGGGATATAGCCATGGCTCTGATTCTGGTCTCACTGAGCCTGCTGGCAGTAATATTTGCAATTGCCCCATTCTCAAACTGTAAAACAGCTGAAGCTACGTCCTCATACCCGCTCCTTACGATGTTTCCTGCCGCATCAATATGCTTGACCTCACTCTTTATTAAACTCAACACGATATCAATGTCATGAATCATTAGATCCAGTACAACGCCTGTATCCCAGTCCTTATCAATCCATGGACTGAGTCTTCTTGCTTCAACGAGATATGGATTTTCAACAATCTTCCGGAGTTCTACAACAGCACCTTTAAATCTCTCTACATGTCCGGCCTGAAACACCAATTTCTTTTCTTTTGCTGTTTTTACAAGATCTGTTGCCTCTTGAACAGTCCTTGAGATAGGCTTTTCAACAAGTGTATGAACTCCTGTAAGAAGCGCCTTTTTTGCAACGTCATAGTGGAGATTGGTTGGAACAGCTATACACACCCCTTCAGTATCATCAAGCAACCCCTCCATCGAACCATAAGAGTTTGTATGGTATTTCTCTGCAACATAATCTGCATGTCTCTTATTTGCATCATAGACACCTATAAAATCAACATCATGGTTCAGGATTGATAATACATTGGCATGGTATGTCCCCATTCTTCCAACACCAATGATACCCATTTTTACCTTTTTTCTTCCTTTTTTTTGTGCTTTTATACCCGTAATTTTCATTTCATGCTCTCACCTTATATTATTCAGATATTAATTATAAAAATGTACATGATTTAAGACATTTTTTATTCAAAATTTTTTACATGTAAAAGTGACGGAGAATCTGTATTTCTGCTCTTCATTGATAGTTCCTGCAAGGCTTTGCTTTCATAGGATGAAAGATCTTTAGGTATCGTAACAATCACTTTTACAAGCTGGTCACCTCTTCCCCTTCTTTTCATATAGGGGATGCCCTCTTTCCTCAATCGGAATATTTTACCGCTTTGTGTACCTGGCGGAATAGTTATTCTTACTGTTTTCCCATCAATTGTTGGTACTTTGATGTCTGCGCCAAGAATTGCCTGATAAACACCTATTGGAATCTGACACATTACATCATTTCCCTGTCTCAGGAAATATGGATGTGGTTTTTCGTGAATAACAACAATTAAATCCCCCGTGGGGCCTCCGCCTGAACCGGTGTTCCCTTCACCCTGAAGTCGTAAAAAGGTACCTTCACTAAAACCGGGCTCAATATCCAACACAATTCGTCTTTTCTTACTAATAGCCCCGCTTCCCCTGCACTTAGGACAATATTCCTTTATAACGTTTCCTCTTCCTTTACATCGAGAGCAGGTTGTTGCAATAGTAAAAAACCCCTGCGTTCTGCTGACCTGTCCTGTCCCGCCGCATTGAGGACAGGTTTCCCTGCCGCTCCCTGCTTTTGCACCTGTTCCTCGACATTCCGAACACTGCTCGTCCCTTGTAAGCTGAATTTCTACTTTTTTTCCAAAGACAACCTCTTCAAGAGAAAGGTTATGATCGTATCGAATATCAGAACCTCTGTGGACCCTTTCCCTTCTTGCAGTCCCTGTACGCGATCTGCCGAAAATATCTCCGAAGCCAAAAAATGATTCAAAGACATCAGAGTTAAAAATATCACTAAACCCTGAAAAGAGGTCTTCAAAATCTGCCGTACTTCTGAACCCACGGAACCCTCCGGCCTGAGCATGTACACCTTCATGGCCGAACTGATTATAAATGTTTCTTCGCTGGTCATCCCCTAGAACTTCATATGCTTCTGTGGCCTCTTTAAACTTTTCTTCAGCTGTTTTATCGCCAGGATTTTTATCCGGATGATACTTTATTGCAAGTTTTCTATAAGCCTTTTTTATATCCTCATTTGTAGCATTTCGATCTACACCAAGAACCTCATAATAATCTCTCTTTGTCGCCATATATGGCCTCTCTTGCCCGTTAACCAAAAATACCCTATAAGTCTCCTTACAGGGTATTTTATTATTCCACTTATAATCCCGAAAATAGAAGGGATCGGATCCCTTCTATTTTAAAATAGATGGGATCAGCTGTTGTTTTTATTCTCATCATCAACAACTTCATACTCTGCATCCACTACGTCTTCTTCCTCTTCTTTTTTACCAGTCTCTTCCTGCTGGTTGGAAGCATCCTGTCCTGAAGTGCCAGCTCCCTGTCTTGCTGATGCCTGGGATGCTGCTTCTCTGTACATCGATTCAGATATCTTATATGAGGCCTGGGTCAGTGACTCTACGGCCTGTTTAATCTGCTGAACATCCCCGCTATTAATTGCATTCCGGGTATTCTCTATTTCCCTCTCAATATTTGTTTTATCTTCATCGGATATTTTATTCCCGTATTCTTTCAACATTTTTTCAGTCTGATAAACAAGACTGTCTGCCTGATTGACTGCTTCCGCTTTTTCCTTTGCTCTCTTGTCTTCTTCTGCGTGCATTTCTGCATCTTTCACCATTTTCTGTATCTCTTCTTCGGTTAATCCGCTGGATGATTCTATCCTGATCTTTTGTTCCTTACTTGTAGCAAGGTCCCTGGCTGATACATGAACAATACCATTTGCATCAATATCAAAGGTAACTTCGATCTGCGGCACCCCTCTCGGCGCAGAAGGAATACCGATAAGATCAAACCTTCCAAGTGTCCTGTTATTCGATGACATTTCTCTCTCGCCCTGCAGCACATGGATACTTACAGCTGTTTGATTATCAGCGGCAGTGGAGAATATCTGGCTTTTTCGTGTTGGTATTGTTGTATTTTTTTCAATTAGCCTTGTCATTACGCTGCCAAGTGTCTCGATGCCCAATGACAGAGGAGTTACATCAAGAAGAAGTACATCTTTTACTTCACCGGCAAGAATCCCACCCTGTATAGCTGCTCCAAGAGCAACTGCCTCATCAGGATTTACCCCTTTAT
>JAUVYC010000293.1 GCA_030603285.1 Spirochaetota bacterium | reverse complement strand
TCTTTAAGAGGATAAAAAGGAACACACATCCGAGGAAAATGAAAAAGGAAATGCTGAGTGGCACCTTAAAGGTATGTGTTATATCTTTGAGTAATCCTCCAAGGGATGTCCCCATTACCTGCCCTGCTCCATGAATGAGGGTGGATGCCCCGTAAATCTTTGCCATTTCTTTTTTATGTACTTCATCGCTAATGATACTTGCGTTTGTTATTATATAACCCATATAGGAAAAACCAAAGAGAAAGGTTGAAGCATAAAAGAGTGTTTTAAGTTCGAATGGAACAATAATAAATATTGAAAATGTTATTACCGCAGTTAAGATGACAGCGACATTTAACTTGTTGAATTTATCTGATAGTATACCCCAAACAAACCCGGAGTAGATTGTATTTATACCCATGAATGACCACATCATTCCTGTTGAGCGGGGTGAGAAACCAATTTCGTTTATAGAATAAGCACCAAAAAGGTCGCATAGATGATATAGGAGAATCCTGCAAGAAAATAAATGATCACTGTTAATATGAGAGGACTGTTCCCTTTAAAAATATGTATGATGCTCTTTTCTCTATCTTTTTCTGCTTTATCATCTTCCTGTATTCTATCAGGTTTGAGGAATATAAGTGAAAGGATCAAAGTAATAAGATTTATGAGTGCCAGAACACACCAGCTTATTCTGTATCCATTCGTTTCGGAAAGTGCGATTAACGGCGGAATAATATATCCGCACAGCATGATACCCACCCCTGCACCTCCCATTATTACGCCAAAAGCTTTGCCCTTTTTAACAAAGTGATGGTTTATGATTGATATGAGGGGGATATAGCAACCTGATGCTCCTGCTCCAAGAAGAATGGATGAAGCAAAAAGTATTGCAAAATGAGAAAAAAGCCCCATGGCGAAAAGGGAGAGGGAAAGAATAAAAATTGAAATCTTTATAGTAAACTCTGCACCAATAACAAGCGCGAGTTTTCCACTCAATAGTGAATTTACTGTATACCCTAACACAATACCCATCCCAATGATTCCCATTTTTGTAGTGGTGAGCTCTAAGGATCTCATCATATCCGGAAGTATGAGGGTATAGGCAAATCTTCCAAAAGACATTGTTGTGAGCTGGATTAAAAATCCGGTGATAATAAGACGAAGATGCTGCTTCATTCCGGCTCCCTGGGATAAGTATGTAAGAACTTAGATATATCATAGTTGGGAATGTCGCCGGCAAAATGCTCTATTTCACTTTTAGTGTGAAGTCTCCCCCGGTTTATGCCGGGACAGAATTCGTGGGCTTTATTCCATTCTCTTGCAGAAACCAGATACCGTTTCCAGAACGGGTAGGTTCTGCACTGGTGAGGACGTGTGGGATAAATGGTGCAGATTTTATCCCAGAATATGCAGGTGTAGTCAGCCTTTTCTATAAGTGACAACCTCTCTTCGTGAAATACATAAACAATCCTGGTATATCTTTTAATAAAACCCTCTTTGTCTGTTTGAAGAAATTCTGATATATTTTTAATATCAGTTTCAGAAAGATACACATATCCGGGGAATCCTGTGCAGCATTTTCCGCATCTTGTACATTCAAATTGTAGACCTTTTTCATAAAATGGTTTGCTATCCTGACTCTTCATTCTTTTCACTGGGTAATCGTGTGATCTTTATTTTAATGATTTTAAAGATATATTTTGATGAAAAAATTGTAAATTAAATAAAAAATCTATGAAAGTAATTGAGTTAAAAGACAGAGCTGAATGCTTCCAGTGCGTACAGTTTCTTAAAAAAGAAGGTTCTTTAAATTTATATTTATATGAAGGAATTACTCGGGGCAGAGTATTTTATTGGAATTTCTGTTTGCAATGCAACGGCAGGACAATAGGGGTAATTCATACAAAAAATGGCGAATATATCCACATATTTCTTATAAAAAACATAGAAAAACATACTATTAACGATATTAAACATTTTCTCTATTGTAAATTTCCAAAGCTTTCTGCTATATTTAGCGAGAAAGACAATCTTGATAATTTTTTAAAGGCTGCAGAAATAGGTATTGGGAAAAAACGGGATTATTTTTATATGGAGATGGAAAAAGATGATTTTTTTCCAGTTTATCAGAATAAGCATATAGACCCGCGGCCGGAAATGGCAAGCCTCCTTCTGCCCCTGCAAATTCGGTATGAAGTCGAAGAATTAGGAATCAAACGCTCAGAAATCAGCAGATTGAAGGTTAGAGCTGTTTTAAAAAACCGGCTGGAAAGAAAGGAAATCACTGCTCTGTTTCATGGAAATAAACCGATCGCTATGGCAGGCGTGAATGCCAGGTTTGAAGATACATGCCAGATAGGATTGGTATATGTTGTGCCCGGCTGGAGGGGGAAAGGGGTCGGGCTTTCAATAATATCTTCCCATGTCGAGCGCCTTTTTAAGCGGTACGGGAAAATTGTTCTTTTTGTTGATAAAAAAAATGAAAAGGCATTCCGTCTCTATAAAAATGCCGGCTTTCATACTGCAGGCGAGCTTGAACAGGTGCATATTTGCCGTCACTGCTGCTCTGCAGCACAACGTAGGGGCAATTCATGAATTGCCCCTACTATTTCAAATGTATCATGGCTTGAACCTGATGACGGTATCTATTACCGGAAAATCCGAAAAAGCGCGATCTTTTATTAAGAACCTTCAAGATAAACCAATGTGATTTTTCTTGCCTCACATATTTTTATAGATTGCAGGTTCCTGTTGGACAAAATCCGGGAGAAGAACTATTTCCCGTGCCAACATTGAAAGAGGCAAATGTTTTTTGAACATTTTTGCTGCCACATTTTTTGCATTTTATTTCCTCTTTGCCAGCTCCTATTCCTACAAGTAAATCAAATTTCTGGCCACATTTTTTACAAACATAAGTGTAAATAGGCATCTTCTCTCTCCTTAACACAGATTACACAGAATCTAAAATCGATTACAA
>JAUVYC010000087.1 GCA_030603285.1 Spirochaetota bacterium | reverse complement strand
GCGGATCCTGATGATCCTGCGGATCCTGATGATCCTGCGGATCCTGATGATCCTGCGGATCCTGATGATCCTGCGGATCCTGATGATCCTGCGGATCCTGATGATCCTGCGGATCCTGATGATCCTGCGGATCCTTGGGATCATCAGGATCCCTCCTCCTGGGTGTTACCCAGCACCATACCCTTTAGGAGCCCGGACTTTCCTCAGAAGTCATAACCTCCTGCGACCGATCTACAGGTCTGCATTTTTACCATCAAGTATCCTGTTCACAATCCAGTCAGCAGCCTTATTCTTTTCTCTTTTAATATGATCTATTTTGATATTTTTCTGCTTATTCATTAATTTCTGTACTTTTTGAAAGAGAGGAATAATATTCTTACTTTTAACCTTATAGCGGCCTCTTATCTGGTTTACCAGAAGCTCACTATCGGAGTAAATAATAATATGGTCTGCATTCTGGTACAGAAATCCATTTTCGGTTATATACCCTAAAACTTCAATAAGGGCACTATACTCTGCAAAATTATTTGTATGATATCCGATTTTTTTCCCGTATCGAAACAGTTCATTACCTCTATTGTCAAGAATAATAAATCCGATTGCACTATCACCGGGATTCCCCCGTGAACCGCCATCAATATAAATCTCACACACTGGTACGAATCCTTTGTCAGTTTACTAGATTACCAATTCTTCGTCTTCCAGCTTTTCTTCATAATAATAAAGAATACGAGAACAGTTCGGGCAGAATATTATTTCCTCTTCTCTTCTGACATCATTTACAAACTGTGGTGGAAGAATCATATTGCACCCCATACATACATTATTCCTGATTGATACTAAACCGATCCCATCCTTTTTCTTTACAATTTTCTCAAATTTATAAATAACCTCTTCATCCAACCCAGCTGATATTTTTTCTTTTGCTTTAAGGCATTTATCAAGTTTTTTTTGTTTTTCTTTCATGAGCTTATTTACTACTTTTCCCTTTTCAGCAATTGTAGTTTTCAATTGTACATATAGATCATTCTGTTCATCAATAACCTTTTTCATTTCTTCAATTTCCTGTAATGCATTCATTTCCTCTTCTTCTATTACCTCAAGTTTCTCCTTTATCTGGGCAATCTCACTGGTAATAGCCTCATACTCCCTCTGAGTCTTAATAAGGGAAATTTGACTTTCATATTTGTCTTTATTTAAATTGCATTCTTCTTTTTCCTTTATTAACTTCTTACTCCTTTCATTATGACTTTCCAGGTTGCTCTCAATCTCTTTAATAGTCCTTTGAATCTTTTGAAATTTTCTTTTTAATCCATGAAGTTCTGTCGGTATGTCCTCTAACTCAGCTTCAATATCGAATTCCTCCAACAAAACTTTTTGAAGTTCCTTTAATTTATTAAAACCTTCCTGCATTTTCCCTTCCTTAATGCCACAAAAATCGTATTATAAAATATTACGAATAAAATATATATTGTATTAAAATAAAAGTAAAGTCCTCAAACTAAGTAATGCCCGATATTTAACGAAGGAATTAGCTTTTTATAAATCGTATTTACTGTAGGGACAATTCATGAATTGCCCCTACTTGCAGGTAAACGGTAATCAAAGAGAGATTATAAATCGTATTTTGTGTTAGAAATTTTTCTGCTATTTATCAAGTTTTCTTTCCTCCTTTGTTTTTTCTTCTGCATACAGCATTTTCAGTTCAGTGAGCATAATGCTCATTACCTTTTCATAATAATCATTTGAAAGTTCATATTTTAATCGTAATTCAATCCGTTTAAACCATTCTTCAAAAACATCATCCATTTTTTTCTCTTTTCTAACCTTATTTAGTTAAAAGTATTAACCTTAATGTGGATAAGCCGCATTCAAGATTAACAGGATTAAGGTATTCATCAGAATTCCGGTATGAATATATTAAAAATTCCCCTACCTATTTTAATTATATGATATTATTATGATAGATTTCAAATTCTATTTCAATTTTTTCACTAAATTTACAGTATTTTGTGAAAAATGGGGGTTAGAATATCGCATAAAAGGGATTTATAAATTCATGGAAACCACCTGTACCTGAAGATATTAGTTAATTGTCGGCATGTCTGTTTTCAAGATGTTTTATCTTATCTCTCAGTCTGGCTGCATCCTCGTAACGTTCTTCATTTACTGCCTTTTCAAGATCTTTCTTCAATAGCTCAAGTGGAGATATCTCTCTTTCCTTTTGCTCCGCCCTTCCAGGCACATTATCAGCCCCAACACTTTCAATATCAGCAATAAATCGTCCTGCGTCATCCATGACCTTCTCGTCAACATACATCGGAGCTGAGAATCGCAGAGCAAGAGCTATTGCATCGCTGGGTCTGGAATCTATTTCTACTTCAATTCCATCCTTTTCAAGAATAAGCCTGGCAATAAAGGTGCCTTCCCTTAAATCACAAACTTCTATCCGTTTAACCCTCCATTCCAGATGTTCAAGAACATTCTTCATTAAATCATGGGTTAAGGGGCGTGGAATTTTAACATTATTATTAATTAGTGCGATTGCCCGTGCCTCGACCGCTCCTATGAAGATTGGCAAAATCCGTTTGTCTCCTTCTCCTTTAAGAAGGACAACAAATCCCATATTTGAGAACAGAAGACGATCAAATATGACAGATATCATATAATCCTTTCTAATTACAACCTTTAGTATATAGCTCTCATTTCAAGTTTCTAATTATTTAAAAATGATAACTACAATTTCCTGATATGTCACTGTTTTTTTACATTATCATATTTTTCTTTTCATCCCAAACAGTTTTTCGTTGTTAATTTATTTTAGGCCAATATATAATTTTTTAATTGTTATTTTCATAGTTCCGGTATAATCTTAATAAGGGATGTATTACAGGCCTTTTAATAACAGACAAAATTGTAAATATTTTATAAACAGGTTAACATGGTTATAACAGGCATAGTCAAAGACCCTATATATATTGAACATAAAACAGGGCCGTATCATCCTGAGAGTCCACGACGTCTGGAAGTCCTGTATGAGATGCTTGAAGGAGATGAGGTGGCCGGATTGTTTGAAATTCTATGCCCCTCGAAGGCCACAAGGGAAGAAGTAGAATACATCCACAAACCTTCTTACTTTGATCGTGTAGCTGCCACCGCAGGGCTCTCCTATTCATACCTCGATCCTGACACCCAAACATCTGAAAAATCTTTTGATGCATCCCTTTACGCTGCGGGCGGCATACTTCTGGGCATCGATAAGATAATGAACAGGGAGCTGAAAAATGTATTCGCCCTTGTCCGCCCGCCGGGACACCACGCAGAAGCAGATAGAGGTATGGGTTTCTGCCTCTTCAACAACATTGCTATAGGGGCAATGTACGCCATTAAAAAATACTCCATCGACAGGATACTTATTGTAGATTGGGACCTCCATCACGGAAATGGCACCCAGCACTCGTTCTACTCAGATGATAGGGTTCTCTATTTCTCAACACATCAATTTCCTTATTACCCGGGAACTGGAGATTTTCCCGAGACAGGCAAGGGAAAGGGGAAGGGATTTACTATCAATGTTCCCCTTTCTGTGGGCAATGGAGACGCTGAGTATTGCAGAATATTCCAAAAAGTACTTGAACCAGTCGCTGAGTTGTACAGGCCCCAGCTCGTTCTCGTGTCAGCTGGATTCGATATATACTTCAAAGACCCGCTTGGAGGAATGAAGGTTACACCAGAAGGCTTTGCAGCTTTCTCTCAGATTCTCCAGAATATAGCTGAAAGGTCTGCAGACGGAAAGCTCCTCCTGACCCTCGAAGGCGGATATCATCTTGGTGGGCTGTGTGATGGAGTCAAAGCTGTAATAAAACAACTTGCCGGGGAGTTTAAAACAGGCCATTTGATCGTGGAAAAAGATATCGTCGAAATAGGGCAAAAAGCTGACAATACAATTGAAAAAACGATATCTGTTCAAAAAGAATTCTGGAACTGTTTTTAAAAGACCCTGATTATAAAAACCCTGATTTTAAAATAATCTGAAGATCTATAAATATTCTGATTATTTCAACAGGTAAAATGTGACGTTGTTATTATTTTTTTCTGAGTTCTTTATAATAATATTTCATAGGTTTTGTTACATTTTCGTAATATATTCTATACTTTAATATAACCCTTACTCCCTCAAGATATTTTTTTATCCTACAATTTCCTATATCAATAACATCCATACATTTAAATACCCATTTCCTGTTCACATTTTTATTCCACACCTGAAGGACATAGTTTTTAAACCGACTAACAAGAATAGCAGTACTCTCAACTACAATAACAATGATATCAGTAAATATTAATATACCTTTTCTAAACATTTTTAATTGTTCTTGTCCACATTAGGGATAAAATCAGTAAACCTTAATGTTGATAATGAGAAATCATTTTTATAATCTATTACATTACCTTTTAATGGGAATAAATTAGATGCAAGTTTTGGAAAATTTCTTATGTCATCTCGATACCTTTGCCTGCAACCGAGGTTTACAGCTAAATGATATAACGGATGATCAATATGAAATGTAAGTCTTTTCATTATTGCTGAAATTTTTGTAAACTCATTTAAAACCCAGAGCCTTCCTGCTTGCAGTTCAAACGGTGTCATATTCTTTGGTTTATATACAGCAGTTGTGTGATTGTAATATTTCCAGTCGTCCGTAATTAATCTGCCCTCTTCATTAAAAAGCCGGTACGTTCTTGTGCCCGGATATGGAGTCAGGATATTAAAAGAAGCAGAACTAATCCTATTTTTTTCTAGAAAATTGAGCATCTCAGGAAATATATCTACTGTGTCATTGTCAAAACCGAATATCACTGAAGCATGGAAATATATTCCGAAACTTTTTATCTTTTTAATTGCTTCTTTAATCTTTTCTATATCATTAACGGATTTTCGCATTTTTTTAAGTTGAACTTTTGATATGCTTTCAAGACCGAAAAATAGACCTTCACAACCACTTTTCGACGCCAACTGTATCAATTCAGTATCTTTGACTAATGATATAGAAGCCTGACCAATCCATTTTATTTTAAGCGGTGTTATTGCCCTAAAGAGTGCTTTCGCGTATATAGGATCTCCAATTATATTGTCGTCAAGAAAAATAAAAAATCTTCCGTCTGAATCGATTATATCACGAACAACATTTACAATAGGTGTATGGCGAATTTTACGCCCAAAAATATCGTGTACACAGCAGAAATCACAATTGTAAGGACATCCACGTGTAGTCATCACTGGAACTACATTAAATAACCTTTTTTTTGTATCTCTTCGATGTTTAATATGTACATATTTTTCTAAAGAGGGATAAGGTTTGTGATATTTTTTTTGAAGACGTCCATTCTTAAAATCTTCAAGCACCTGTTCCCAGACACCTTCAGCCTCGCCAATTACTACTGAATCAGTGTATTGAAGAGCCTCATCCGGCAGTATTGTGGGATGAACGCCTCCAATCACAACTTTTTTACCACGCTTTTTAAATTCCTGGGCAAAGTAATAAGCCCTTGGCGCGTTCGAGGTCATGCAGCTTAACCCTACTATATCACATTCCTCATCAAGGTTTATATCCTCAATTTCTTCTTCAATTATTTTTACATCGTATTCTGGTGGAGTAAGGCCAGCTATCAAATGCAAAGCCAATTGAGGCATCATGATACATTTCGGTCTTTTATAATCCGGATCTTTACATGGCGATATTAATAATATTTTCATTCATCCTTCCATATCTATTTACTATTCCACTCAAATAAAACCCATTTCATCAAGTTTAACACTAATAATAAATTAAATCAATAAATAACTGTTCAGATATTAACCATTGTTTATGTCTCATCTTTTGATGTTTTGTACAGACCTCACCACCTGGATGCGTCTCTCCCCCGTCTTGTTGATTATCAACCCGGATATGACAACCTTTCCTGTCTCTTTAGCCTTTTGAAAACAAGCATCTTCGCTGTAATCCCGGGTTCCATCCTCTGCACAACAGGGAAGTTTGACAATGCGAGCAGGACGTCATCCAGATCGTTGATGAAGAAGAAATAGACAACGAAGAAGCCTACAGGAATATATTAAATCTCTATCAAAAAGTCAGCCCTTAAAGAATTAAAGAAAATCCCTCCAAATATTAGTGAGAGCAAAAAAGAAGTAATTTACAGTTTGATAGAGAATCCTTTCCCGGAAGGCTGCAAGAAGTTAAGAGTATATGGGCAGATCCAGGAGCCAGTGTATCATCACTCCCAACGCAATGATGCGGACTGTCCGGACTGGATAGTAGTACCTGGGTTTAGATTAATCAGAAGCCCGGGGAAATAACCAGGCTCTTGAGCTTCGCCCTCGTCGACGATCTATTAAAAAAAAGACCACGAAGAGAATAGCGATCTCTAAAATGACAAATAGCTCCTTTACCCGTCCATGATATCTATCCCTTCCGCAGCTTCTCATAACCCCTGGTGCTTCCGAAGTGATGCCAGCCCGATGCCAGGTAGCTGCTGCCAGAAAAGTTCAGCGACACTGTGAATGTTTAACTATCCAACGCCCTTTTGTTGCTCTTCTAAGTCTAAATCCAATATCTCACGAATCCTTTGTGCCAGGAGCTGTGGTGAAAAGGGTTTTTGTAGAAATGATACATTATCATTTTGCATAATTTTATTAATAATTGTTATATCGGAATAACCACTTATGAATAACACTTTTATTTCCGGGTGCCTGGTTATAAGACTTTCTGCAAGCGCAAAACCTCCCATCTCAGGCATCACGATATCGGTTATCAGTAAACTTATTTGCACACCATGATTCTGATTACAGATATGCATTGCTTCATTACCGTTTTCTGCTGCAAATATAGTGTAACCAAGACTTTCAAGAACGGTGCTCATCATAGATCTCACTACCTCTTCATCCTCAACGATAAGAATAGTTTCTGTCCCGTTAAGTGATTCCATCTGTCCAATACCTTCTTCCCGTTTATCATTCGCATCATATGACCTCGGGAAATATATATTAAAGGTTGTTCCCCGATTAACTTCACTCTTTACCATAATATCCCCACCGCATTGTTTCACTATTCCATACACCATAGATAATCCCAATCCAGTCCCCTTTCCCTGTTCCTTTGTTGTATAGAAAGGTTCAAATATATGTTTTATTGTCTCTGTATCCATCCCATGTCCTGTGTCGCATAAGGAAAGCAAAACATAATCTCCTTCCTGAACTTCCGTAAATTGCTGACAGCAGCTTTCGTCAAGGTAAAAATTCCAGGTCTCAATCATAAACTTACCGCCTTCCGGCATTGCATCCCGTGCATTAACAGCCAGGTTCATAATTAACTGTACCATCTGCCCGGGATCCGCTTTAATAAAACCAAGCTCGGGATCCAACTTCGTTACTAAATCAATATCTTCACCTATTATCCTTGTAAGCATCATCTTTAGATTTGTTATTAATTCATTAGGGTTCACTACTTTTGGCTTAATTATCTGTTTACGGCTGAAAGCAAGAAGTTGCCCGGTTAAAGACGCTGCTCGTATCCCTGCCAGTTTTATTTCTTTAACATAATTATAATGAGTATTATTTAAGTCTTTTTCATTCATCAATATTTCAGAATAACCTATAATAGCCGTCAACAGGTTGTTAAAATCATGTGCTACTCCTCCTGCTAGCCTGCCGATAGCTTCCATTTTTTGAGACTGCGAAAATTGATCTTCCAGTTTTTTCTGCTCTGTAACATCCATAAGGTAACTTTTTATCTCTATCAATCCTCCTTCTTCACTAAAGGACCCAACAACATTTTCAATTATATAAAGAGGTTTTCCATGATTATCATGATACTCTTGTTTAAATGATTCAAGTTTTTTGGCTTTTCTAAGCCTATTTAAAAAAGTTTCCCAAGAATCATTATCCGGGTATAGTGTTGAAAAATTACACTCTATTGCATCTTCAATTGAATTAAATTTAAAAATATTAATAAAAGCAGGATTACATGATATTATTTTACCATCCGGTTTTAATATAAGGTCGCCTGTAAGATCTTCTTCAAAGAATTTCCTGTATCGTACTTCACTGTTCTTCAATTTATTTTCTATAATCTTGTGTTTAGTAATATCACGAATACATAAAGAAATACCAATAATCTTATTTGTGTAATCTATTATTGGAAACATCGATAATGATACATGGATTTTCTGGTCTGTCTTAACGATACAGGATGTCTCATAATTATCTATAATACTACCACTCTTTACCTGTCCGATTAAATCAATTATTTCATCCTGTTTTTCGGTTTGCAGAACTTTAATTAACGATTTGGTAATAACATCTTTTTGTAGATATCCAAAGATAATCTCTGATCCTTTATTCCAGCTTTGAATAATTCCATCCAGCGTACAACCTATAATTCCGTCATTAGAAGATTCAACTATAAGACCTAAACGTAAAAGTTTTTCTTTATAACCTTCTTCTTTTTCTTCAACACCTTTTATGAATAAATATATAATTGCTGTAACGCATAAAAAGACTACAGTACGAAAGATATTTTCGTAATCTAGAATATCTCTAAAAATTACATTGCTTACGGTCATAACAATTCCAAGTATTAAGGAGATAAGAAGTCCCTTTTTCTTATACCATATAAGGGAAAGAACAGATGGTATATAAAAGAAATGAGAAAAAACAGCCCCTGTATCAAGAATCAAGTGACAATAAAGCGTTAAACAGGAGGCAATAATTAAGAGCATGGATAAAATTACAATTCTTATATGCGGTCTGTTTACATTAATCATTTAAACCCCCTAATGTGGACAAGCCACATTCAAGAGTACAAAGATATTTTCTTGCAAACTAAAGTTTGTGCCTGTTGGGCAAGAAAATCAGGATTAAGCGCCTATTAATAAACAAGCTTGCATTATCAAAGTCATGTTTAACAGTAAAAGACCACCTGCAAAGCAGGTGTCTTTTCCCAAGCCAAAAGTCTTTTAAAGGCATAGCCTTTGAATTAATCTTTTTTGAAATATTATATACCACCTCCAAAGGAGGAGGCTTCCTTTTGGCAGTGAAGACTAATTTGCCTTTTTACATTCTGTACATAAGAAGGTTATCTATATAGAGGTTTTTTTTCAACTAAAATAAACCAAAATCGGATCACTTATAAAAATAATAAGTATCCTTAATTAAATATGTACCCGGAGAAGATATATCTTCTCCGAGAAGATATATCTTCTCCGGGTACATTGATGCTGAAGAACTTAAAAAGCAGGGCACAACGTGTTTGTTGTTTAGATTATGCTACTTCTTTTTTCAGTGTAATTCCGGTAACCTCTTTTTTCTCCTCCATCTTCTTCTTTACTGCCGTCCCTTTACCCAGCTCCGTAAGCTTCTTTACACCTTTAGCCGCATGGTGTTCCTCACTTTCACTTACCTTAAACTGGCCAACAAGCCCCTGAAGCTGCTGTGCCATGCTGGAAAGCTCTTCTGTAGATGAGGCCATAGCCTCGGCAGAAGACGAAGCCTGCTGTGTTATCTCGTTCACGTTCTCAATCGCCTTTGATACCTGCTTCGAATTACTGGTCTGCTCTTCAGTAGCAGCGCTTATGCTCTGGCTCATCTCATTG
>JAUVYC010000151.1 GCA_030603285.1 Spirochaetota bacterium | reverse complement strand
CTCTGCCCCTATGGCGTTTCAATAAGAAACTTATTTAATATTTTGATGTGTTGACTGATTAAATTGGATAATTGGATCCTTTAAATATAAATCCAACTTCGGCTGTTGAGATTATAACAGGTTTCGTATGTTCTTGTCGAGCAAAAACCACATTAATTATAAATTGGTTATCATAACATTTTGTCATTTCTTTAATTCTATGTCCAGAAATTTAATTGGGACAAATGTCTCGGTTAAAGGAAAGTATTCCAATACGAGTTTTGAAGTATTAAAAGAATTGTCACAGCGGGGGAACAATTAGAATTATGCGGAAATAAAAATCGGTAAAATGTTATTCGAACGGCACATCAATAAATTGTTTAAGATGACTGACATCACCAGTTTCCTCGTATTTTTCAATGAGTTCTTCGTACCCTCTCAGTTCTTTTGGTAATTTACATTTATTATCATTTATATGTACCCCAATGTAGGATTCATCTTCTTTAAACATTGTCGCTAATGTTTTTCCAGTTTCTAAATCTTTGATAATTTTAGGCCATCCACTAAACTCATTTGTAATGGCTTCACCAATTCTGTTGAGTAATTTAAACACCTGTTTTTCTGTTAGATAGTCCATTGTTATTCCCTTTATATATCAAAATATATTTTTGAATTGATCCGTCTTGCAATATCTAAAAATAGGATCAACATATTTAGATATTCCTTGTATGTTTCGAATTCATCATCAGTCATTTTTTGTTTTACATCGGTTCTCCAATCTTCAATGACGGGATCCTTAAGTGAGAAAAATTGATTTTTAGCTTTTTTCATTTCTTGAAGAAATTTCTTTATACCTGGGATATGAATTAAGGGTTTCTCAGATTGTATAGGAAATAATTCTTTTCTATGATAGGTTGCTACCCAGCTATACTCCTTATTCAGATTCGTACTCAATACAGCAAATACTCCAGTATGGTTATACACATCTATAAAATAACCTTTGAGAACATTTTCCCAGGAAAGTATACCGTTAATTTCGGGATTCAATTTTGTAATTATTAAGTCTGCGCTCATGATAAAATCTCCTGATTCATTAGATTTATCTTTTGATTTTCAAAGAATAATTATTAGTATCTTTAGATTTATATATGCTTTGAGGTACATATATTTTTTAATTTCTTTTTTAATTATTTGATATTTTTTAGCACAAGATTTTAAACATTATTTTGGATAGTCAATAAAAAGATTTCAATGAATAATCATCGTCTCTTGCGGTTATGAGTTACATCTGGTCCGCCACTTCTTTAGGCAGGTCCCTAAAGTTTGCTACCTGTTTTGATAGCAACTCTTTTGCCAGTTTCTTCTTGTCTTCTTTGCTCATTGTGATACCTCCTTATTGTTCTTGTTCAAACTCACGCCAAGCTTTCATAATAATGTTATGAACATCCCAATTCCATTTATTCCCCCAGTATTCAATAAACTCCTCAAACATTTCGCCATACATTTTCACAGCATCGGCAGATAGCTTCACATCCTCTTTATTAAGACAGTCTATCATATCTTCCTTTGTCATCCAATATGCTATAAGAACTCTTTCATAAAGTAGACAATAAGTTCAGATAGCTTGTCATCGGTCATTTTGCCGGTTAAGTTAAGAACCACATCCAAGATGTCATCATTCTTCAATGTATTTAAATTGTCACACCGGGGGAACAATTAACTGTAGAGAGAACTTTGTCTATTATTTCAATTAATAATAACCGTCTCTTCCGGTTTCAATGCTGTATTCACATACATGCTCAGTGTGATAGATGGGGTTGAATGTCCCAGGTACAAAGAAACAGCCTTTACGTCCTTTTTCTCTTTTCCGATTTTATATGTAGCAAAAAAGTGTCTTAAAGAGTGAGGATGGGCTGTCGTATCGGTATGTTTTCGAAATGCATTGTTGATTTGTTTATATAATATTTGTCTGGTTAATTTCCTACAGTTTTTAGAGTGAAATAAAAACTCATAATCCTTGCTAAATACATCTTTAATTTCAGAAAATAATTCATTAGAGATAAATACAAATCTCTCTTTTTTCCCTTTCCCGGTAATTCTTATTTTTTTAAATCCACCAAAATTTTCAATATCACTGTTTTTGATATTTATTAGCTCACTTATCCTCAATCCGGCATTAGACAGGGTTTTAATTATTAATGCAGTTTTTTTATTTGCAAAATTTATAACTTCTGTGATATTATTCTTATTAAGATTAGTGATAACTGTTTTATCAGTTTCTCTGGTAATTCTTTTGATTTCTTTTATTTTTTTGATGAGATTTTCTTTGATAATCCCCGCCTTCTCGTAGATCGTAAAGATTTTCGATAAGGAATTTACTTTTCTATTGATAGTGGCATTTCTGTAATTTCTGTTTTCAAGTTCTGAAAAATAGTAATGTAGATCTTTCATTGTTGTTTTTTGGATTTCTTTATTAACTATATATAGGAAAGTTTGAAGGTCACTTTTATATGCCCGTTGGGTGTTTTCACTCAGGAATCTCATAGAGTCATTTATTAAACTAATTTTATTATTATCTTTTGTTATTATATCTTTCATAATATCTCCTTTAGTCTTATTATATATTATATCGCAATATTTGTAAATTTAAATGTTGAGTAATTAATCGAAGTGTGATTTTTGGGAAGGGGCGTGGGATATATTTATAAATTCTATTTATTTAATTAAATTTTTCCTATATACTATATATGGTTTTAGTAATATTAAAATCAGAAAGAATTCGAGATTTTGAGTATAATTTGAAAAATAAGTCTGGATAATTTTTGGATAATGTAATTGTTTTTCTGTTATTTTCTGTTATAATCAAACTCATTACATTGATTAGAAGAAATTTTCTAAGTTATTGTTATTTAATAAAAAACTGATTTGAATGATAATATAATATAACCCATTATTAGGTTAAAATTTGACTTATTTTGGGCTCATAACCCAAAGGTCGCAGGTTCAAATCCTGTCCCCGCTAATAAATAAGTCCCTAACCTGTAATGGGTTGGGGACTTTTTTTTATTTTTTAGCAACAATAATGACAAATAACAACTTATTTCTGGATAATGTTTAGATTATATTCAAAAAACTTCAATTGGCTTACCCGGGAGTAAGGCTTTTAAAAACTCATCACAGGGCGTACACAATATTTCACCTTTTTTAAGCCTCTCCTTACCCCTGTAAAGGAAAAGCGCCTGAGCCTGCGGGTAATCCTCTTTAAATGCCTGCAGTCCTTTGAAGTCTTTAATTCTGACGTTTTTAGAATTCTTCACCTCAATTGCCAGAAGTATATCCGGGCCGTAAACCACAAAATCCACTTCAGTGCCTGCCTTGGTTCGCCAGAAGAAAAGTTGATTTCTATTCAGGCTGTAGGCGTTCCATGCCCTTAAATGCTGGAGCACCAGCCCTTCGAGGGCACGTCCATCTATTTCATGGGGATTGTCAAGCGGGCCTGCAGGCCGCAGTGACCTAAAAACGCCTGCATCAAACAGGTAAAACTTGGAATGAGCAATCAAGTGTCTTTTCGCCTTCTTTGTAAACACTGGAAGATGAAATGACAGAAGCAGATCTTCAAGGATTGAGATATACCCTTCCACAGTTTTTCGGCCTACCTGACATTCTCTTGCTACTTCTGAGGTATTTAAAATGCCTGCATGTGAAAAGCTTATTGATTCAAGAAACCTTGAGAAGTTTCCAATACTGCGAACAAGGCCTTCTGATTGTACTTCTTCACGCAAATATAGTGAAACATACGCATTCAAAACTTCCTCAGGGTTTTTAGAGTTCAATACAAGAGGAAGCAGTCCCAATTGCAATGATTCATCCATATCGAATCTCTCACCTAATTCTGATGCAATAAAGGGATGAAACGTTTTGAGCAGTGCCCTTCCGGCTAATAGATCGATTCCTGTCCGCTTTAACTTTCTGGCACTTGAACCTGTAAGTATGAACATCTTTCCCCTTTTGTTCTCTAAAACCTGGTGAACAACATCAAGTAGAACAGGTGCCTTTTGGATTTCGTCTATTATAACCGGGTTTTTACCCGGGTTGCCATTGATGAGATCGACCAGCCTCTCAGGTCTTGCGGAATACGTTCTGAATAACTCGGGTGAAAGGAGATCTATATAGAGTGCATTCTTAAACTGCATGTTCAGCCATGTTGATTTTCCGGTGCCACGCGGTCCAAATAAAAAAAAGCTTTCTTCTGGATTTTGAAAAAATCGCTTTATTATTTCCATTTTTGCTTCCTTTTTGGAGATACATATACCATATTTACACAATTTGTGTTTATTTGTCAAGCGTTAGATTGATTATTATTTTTGGAATGGTAAAATTAATTCATGGATTTATTTGGGCAGCCCGGTAACTGGCTGTTCTACCGTGATTTTGAAATTGGATAATTAGCTATGAAAGACACGTTTGTTAAAATAGTTAAATCGAAAATAATATTTCTTAATCATAGATTAATTTAATTTTTTCTTTAAATAAACGATTACTTTCTTTTTGATATTTTCATTTGCATATTTTAATGTGTTCACAGCCAGCCAGGAATAGGGATCTTTATCGTACCATCTTCTTTTTTTTGTGGATAAGGGAAATTCCATAACATGCCGGTCAACTAATGCGGAGTCAGATTCTTCAATCAGGCCCTTAATACTATTTAATAAGTTGCCTCGATCTGATTCATTAGTATTCTTTAATTTTTTCAGAAGTTCACCCAAATCAGGGTAATTATCATACCATCGGTTACATTTGATTTCATTCATTTGAATTATCCACCAATTTTATTCGCAAGTTTTTAAAAGTAAGCTAAATCTGAATCATGCGTTAATATCATAATGAAAATAGATACAAATATTTTAACTAAATTACAGAATTTTGCAAGATATAATAGTATGAAAATGTAATATTTTTTTCTTTCAAGGTACTGATATTTGCTTTGACAAATCTACAATATTCAAACACAATATCTCTGTGTTTTAAATTCAGTGCTTAGTACCCTAATGTGGATAAACCACATTCAGGATTAAAAAGATATTTTCTTGCAAACTAAAGTTTGTGTCTATTGTGCAAGAAAATCGGTATTAAGGTACTAACCCGGACAAGCCACATTACAGCTCGCACAACAGGGAGTGAAGAATGGGTTTTAACCTTGGTATAATCGGACTTCCCAATGTGGGAAAATCAACTATTTTTAATGCTCTTTCCAATGCCGGGGCCGAGATGGCTAATTATCCATTCTGTACAATAGAACCGAATAAAGGTATTGTCGCAGTCCCGGATGAGAGGCTGATAAAAATAAGCGAGCTGCTTAAAAAAGACAATCCAATATCAACAAGGATTGAATTTGTTGACGTTGCCGGTCTTGTGAAGGGTGCATCAAAAGGGGAAGGTCTTGGCAACAAGTTTCTGGGTCATATCCGTGAGGTTGATGCTGTCGTACATGTAGTGCGCCTGTTCCACAGGGAGGATGTAGTACATTTAACAGGAGAGGTTAACCCGATAAGGGATGTAGAGATTGTCAAAACAGAACTGATGCTCTCCGATATTGAGCTCCTTGAAAAGGCCGGAGAAAAACAGCGAAAGCTTGCACGCTCGGGAGATAAGGATGCAGAGAAAAAGCCAGAGATAATTGAAAGAAGCATTGCGCATCTTAATAAAGGGAATCTTCTTAAAAGCATGGAAATGCATGCTGATGAAGAAAGACTGTTAAAAGAGTTTGGCCTTATTTCAATTAAGCCAATTTTTTACTGTGCAAATATTGATGAGGAAGGGCAGTACACAGCAGAAGTTCAAATGCTCGCGGACTATGCTCGAGATGAACAGTCGGAGTTCATAGCAATTACGGGAAAGCTGGAAGAAGAGATTGCAGAGCTTTCTCCGGAAGAAAAACAAGAATACCTACAGGAACTTGGAATAGGAGAATCCGGGCTGGACAGGCTGATAAGAGCATCCTATAAACTGCTCGACCTGATAACCTTCTTTACTGCTGCAACTGAGCTTCAGGCATGGACCCTCAGGCGGGGTACAACAGCACAAAAGGCTGCAGGCAAGATTCATACAGATTTTGAGAGAGGATTTATACGTGCTGAAGTTTATAAATATGATGACCTGATAAAGGAAGGATCAGAACTTCATGTAAGAGAGAGGGGAAAGCTGCGATCTGAAGGAAAAGATTATAATGTTGAGGATGGGGATATTATACGATTTCTATTTAATGTATAACCCACACAGCTTTTTTATTTATTGAGGCATTGAAGATTGCCCGTTTTATGCTTTTTATTGACTCATTGTTAGAATATATTTATCCTTTCCTAATATTTTCTTAGAAAAAATATCCAGAGAAGGAGGTATCATGACAGGTCTTTATCTAGGACTGGCATCAAGTATTCTTGCTATTATTATTGTTCTTCTTTTCATCAAATCAGTAATTTCCAGGGAAGAGGGAACGGATGTGATGAAAAAGATAGCCCGCCAGATTCAACTTGGTGCAGCCGTTTTTTTAAAACGGGAATATACTTATATTGCAGTCGTTGTTGTGGTTATAGCAATTGCAATGCTCATTGCGAAGAAATACTTTGGTTATGAATCTGCCATATCATTTGTATGTGGCGCTGTAGTTTCTGCATTAGCCGGGTATATCGGTATGACAATTGCGACACGGGCGAATGTCCGGACTACTTATGCGGCGGAGAAGGCCGGGATGAGAGGCGCCCTTAATATTGCAATCTCTGGGGGGGCTGTAATGGGGTTGAGTGTCGTGGGAATTTCTTTATTTGGGCTTGTTATCCTTATGCTTGGCTTTAATTTATTTGGCGAGATGGACCCCTCATCTTTCCTGCATAAAGTGAGTATGATCAATAGTTATGCA
>JAUVYC010000168.1 GCA_030603285.1 Spirochaetota bacterium | reverse complement strand
AATTTGTGAGAAATGGGGGTTAGTAACTTTATACCTATTTTCTTGCTTTTTAGGCAAGAAAATTTTTATAATCTTGAATGCGGCTTGTCCGCATTAGGGTTACTTCATACAAACATATTGACAAATATGGAGTCCATCTATAAACTAATCTACATATATATTATCAGAAAAAAAATCTATGAGGCGATAATTTGATAATTGCGAATGACTTAAGACGGGGTGTAATAATTAAGGTTGGCGGTGAACTTTATGTTGTACTTGGTTTCCAGCATGTGAAACCGGGCAAGGGAGGCGCGTTTGTAAAAGCGAAGTTGCGCAAAATAAAGAAGAATATTACCATTGAAAAGACATTTCGGGCAGGGGAAAAGGTTGAAGACATATTTATCGAAAAGAGGAAGATGCAATATCTCTACAATGATGGAGATAACTCAGTATTTATGGATTTGGAAAATTATGAACAGGAAATTATACCGGATGAGTTGATAGAAGAGGAAATACAGTTTCTGAAAGAGGGCCAGGAAGCAGATGTAAGCTTTCACGAAGGTGAAATCATTTCTGTTGAGCTTCCGACTTTTGTCGAGTTAAAGGTTACCCATACAGAGCCTGGACTGAAAGGAGACACTGCAACGGCTACGTTTAAGCCTGCGACTATTGAAACAGGCGCAAGGATCAAGGTCCCGCTTTTTGTCAATGAGGGAGATTTATTGAAGATCGATACAAGAACCGGTGAATATATAGAGAGATTATAATTTTTTTGGATATTGTCTTGAAAAAAAAGAGGTATTACAATAAAAAACAAGGACTCAGGTATTACAGGAAGAAACAGTTTATTAAGGCTATATCCTTTTTAGAAAAGGCCCTGATAGAAAAGAATGATGATCACGAGACATATCTGTTCCTGGGGTATGCTTCCTTATTTACCGGGGATATTGAAGGGGCAAGGCGCTATTTTAGGGGCGGGCTGTTGGTGAAAGAAGATAATATCGAACTGCTAAAAGGGCTTGCATATATTTATCTGAAGGATGAAAGAATTGAAGATGCAATAAACCTATGGGGAGAGGTACTTGAAAAAAATCCGAGGGAGAAGATGGCAAAAAAAGCCCTTGGAAATCTGAGAGCATCGAAGAATGTACAAAACTTTATTGAAAGTGCACAGCCTAAAAATTTTCTTTCCCGGGGACCGCCGATTTATATTAAAATAAAGCCATATCTTATAGGACTGAGCATAACATTCGGGGTTCTGATTAGTGGTGTCATTTTTTACACAACGCCCCTATATAAAAAGGCTCTTGAAAGATTTTATCCGGAAATCATCCAATTAAATAAGATATCATTCCCCAGTGATGTACCGATATCTGAGGAGGCAGAGGGCATCCTTTATTCCTTTTCGGAAAAGGATATCGAAACGAGCTTTATCAGGATAAAAAAATATATCTATAAAGACAGGGTGAATGCGGCAATCGTGGCATTGAACAGGATTATGCTTTCGAATGCCTCGCCCCCGGTTAAGGAAAGGTTTAAAATTCTCTATAACTTTATAAACACTCCAGATTCATTGGCACTGGATTACAATCCACGTTATTATGAAATTATGAAAGAACCTGCTGCATTTGAAGGTGTTTATGTTTTATGGACCGGGAAAATTGCGAATCTCAAAAAAGATAAAAAATCGGCCCAGTTTGACCTGTTGGTAAATTATGAGGATGAAGATACTATCGAGGGTATTTCCAATATTACTATTTATGGCACCTACTACATTGAAAATAAGCAGAATGTCGAGATTTTCGGCTCTTATGCAGGTTATGATAGAGAGACAGGAAAACTGCTTATCAATGGAATACTGTTAAGGGATTTAAGAATGTAGGGGCAATTCATGAATTGCCCCTACATATAATTATCCATGTCCGATTCTAAAAGATTTTTACTATTGATATTCATGTCCCATCTTAAATGCCGTAAAACACCTTCAGCAATATTGGTAAGGTGGTCACCGATTTTTTCAATATTATCAACAAAATCATTGAAGACAATCCCTAATGCGGACAAGCCGCATTCTTGATTTTTAGAATTTTCTTGCCCAAAAAGTAAGAAAATTGGTATTAAGGTACTGAGATTAGATTACATTTTCCTTCGTTAACCCTCTTTTTTCAATAGAAAACATCCGGAACTAAAAAAATCACAATTTTCTTGACACAATGTCATTTATTGGTGTATGATTAAAATATAGTAAAAGTTTGTTTGAGAATGTATAGGGTCAAATATTTTTTGCTTTATTGTGTCTAAAATTAGTCTCTAATGGGACATTCCCATCAAGCTGAAGATATAATTTTTTAAAAAGGGGGTACCATGAGAACATTAGTAGTAGATGATGAGTTTGTCGCATTGACCAAGTTAACAACATTACTATCTAAATACGGTAAATGTGAGGCAGCGACTAATGGTTCGCAGGCCTTTAAGATGTTTACTAAAGCTGTTAATCGCTTACAACCATATGACCTGATCACAATAGATATTGAGATTCCTGAAATGAACGGCTTTGAACTGCTAAAAAATATTTGTAAAGAAGAAAAAGTAATGAAGGTTTCACCATCCAAAAAAATGATGATATCAGTGGGGGGCAACCCTGACAATATATATCGTGCAGCCATAAATGAATGTGATGTTTTTCTTATAAAACCAATAACGAAAGAAGTTTTGGAAATAAAATTAAAAGAATTGGGACTAATTTAAGATGACTGATTGTGCGAAATCTAGTATCTCTTTCTCACCTGTTTCTGTTTTAATGTTTCTTTATAAAAGCAACTTGTTTCAACCTTTCGAATTCTTCTTCAAAGGCGGCTAATAGCTGTCCTGCATCCTCGAGCTTGCCTGATTTAGCCAGTTTTTCCAACTTTTCAGCAACCGCAGCTAGTGGCATTGCTGTAAGAGTAACTGCCCCTCCACGAATCTTATGAGCCTCCCGGCTCAATACCTCAGCATCCCCAATGGCTATGGCCTGTTGTATGGTCTCGATCTGAATCCTGACGTTCTCCAGAAAACCATCCACCACCTTTATCAGAAACTCCTTATCCCTCCCAAATTCTTCTACAGCTCTATCAAAATTCATTGGGGCATCGTTTTCTATGATTTTCTCCTTTGAGCGGTCTTGATCAGTCTTATCCATTGATCCTGATTTTGATATGACCCAGTTGTCCACCATGGCCAGGAGCTCTTTCTTTCTCAATGGCTTGCTGATATAGTCGTTCATTCCCACCTTAATGCACCTTTCTTTATCCGCCTTTGTAGCATGTGCTGTCATTGCTATAATAGGAACCCTTTCCAGTTTACCTGATCCTTCCTTATCACTTGTTTTATTGAGCTCTGACTCCAAATCTCGGATTGCTTTTGTCGCAGCATATCCGTCCATCAAGGGCATCTGTATGTCCATCAAGATGAGATCGTAGTGTTTGATTTTATACGCCTCCACTGCTTGCTGACCGTTCTCCACAAAATCAACCTCGTACCCTGCTCCGTGCAGATGCATTACAGCTACCTGCTGGTTGGTCGGATAATCCTCGGCTAAAAGGATCTGCCCTTCTTTCCTATTCTCCTCAGCTATCGTATGCCGGGTAACCAGTTGTGGAAGGACCTCCACCTCTCCTTTTATGGAAAGACTCAAAACCGTTTCAATTGCCCTGCGCAAATCACCCTGCTTAATCGGCTTGGTTAAATACCCCTGAATACCTATATCTTTGCAGCTTTTGCCATCTCCTCTCTTTCCATTAGTCGTAAGAACTGTGATAGGAACTTCATTCAAAACCTCCATTGTCCTAATCTCCCGTGCAAGTTCAAAACCGTTCATCTCAGGCATATGAAGGTCCATCAAAATCAAGTTGAAAGGCTCTTCCGATGAAACTGATTCCCTGAGAATGGCTAAAGCCTCTTTCGACCCCGATGCCTCCACAGGCCTGCAGCCCCATGATTTGAGATACTCCATCAGTATATACCGATTTGTCAAACTGTCATCCACCACCAGTACCCTTAAATCACTCAGATCAACCTCCCCCTTTATTGAAATAGCTTCTTGCCCTGTCTGTTTCATAAAGGCCGCAGTAAACCAGAATGTGCTCCCTTTCCCCTCCTCACTCTCCAGTCCAATCTCCCCTCCCATCTTCTCCACCAATTGTTTGGATATAGTGATCCCCAAACCGGTCCCTCCATAACTCCTGGTGGTTGAGCCATCTGCCTGAGTGAAACTCTCGAAGATTGCCGCCTGTTTATCTTTTGGTATCCCGATGCCTGTGTCCTTTATCAAAAAAAGGATCCTGGACCTATCTCCAAGGTCTTCATCCAATTCTACCTTAATGTATATCTCTCCTGCATGCGTAAACTTCACGGAATTGCCTATAAGATTTATAAGTACCTCCCTCAACCTGCCTGGATCTCCAATTAATCGAGACGGAACATCGGAGTCTAAAAAGGAGATTAACTCCAGCCCCTTTTTCTCTGCCCTTATAGCAATACTGCTGGCTATATCCTCAATCATGACCTTCAGGTCAAATGGAATCTCCTCAAGTTCAAGCTTTCCCGCTTCTATCTTGGAAAAATCAAGAATGTCACTGATAATATTCATTAGGAAGCTGGCTTCTCTGTTTATTGTATCAAGGATGTTCTTCTGATAATTATTAAGATCTGTGTCCAGGGCCAATTCTGCCATCCCGATGATCCCGTTTAAAGGTGTCCTTATCTCATGGCTCATGTTTGCCAAAAACCTACTCTTTGTTTTGCTGACGGTTTCCGCTTCATTTTTCGCCTTGGATAACTCCTCTTCTGTCCGCTTACGCTCTGCGATCTCTTGTTGAAGTTGTTCATTGGTCTTTTTAAGTTCGACGGTGCGATCTTCCACCAGGATCTCAAGATTGTTATGGTATTGTCTTAATTCCTTCTCCGTTTTCATGCGATCAGTGATGTCTTGACCAATACCTAATATTCCTATTACATTACCGTCCTCATTGAACCTGGGGCTCAAAGTCATACTAATCCAAAGTTTGCGCCCATCCTTTGTTACTTCTCTAATATCGCAGCTAAAACTTTCTTTTTTGTTTAATACAGTAGATCTGGACAAGTCTACCGATTTTTTGGTGTTCTCATCTTCATAATCATATAATGTAGTAATCTTATGACGACCGACCATTTCTTCTGCCTTGTATCCGAAAATGTTTTCAGCTCCTACATTCCAGTAAAGTATATTTCCCTCTAAATCAGTAGAGATGAGTGAAATTGATGAAGAACTTTCCAGAATGCTCTGTAAAAATACATTTGCCTCCAACAGAGTGTTCTCTGCCTGTTTTTGAGCAGTTTGTGTTGAAACTATATTAACCACTTCATGAACTATGTTTTTTCTATCATCAGTCCAGGACAGTTTCTCTTTTTTATCTTTGCATATCTCAAAGCTAAACCATCCTTCCAAATTCTCATTTACGTAATAAGAGTGATTAAATATAGATTCCAGATTTTTAGCCTTGACAATAGCCGATATTAAAGGCTTTGCAGTACATCTGATTGGTTTCGGGATCATCTCGATTGCTGACTCGGGGGTGAGTATAAAAGAATCTTTTTGAATAAAATGTTTTACCAGCTTAGCCGGTATTTTTGTCCCTTTTGTAGGGTTAACCCTTTTATCACACCATTCATGTGTGCATTTTAAATCACTATTATAAGGATCTTCTCCTGTAAATTTATGATAGCAAGCTCTGCTCACGTCAATTACAGGTCCAACAGTATTTAAAAGCATTTGAATTAGCGCATCTTCTTCTAAAGATTTATCAGAAGCTAATTTCCAGATTTCTGCTCTTAGTTTGTTATACTTGTTTTGTTCGGCAACATCTCTATATGCTTCTTTATTCCTTTGTAAGATGAGATCAAAGTTGTGTTTGATGGCGAGTGTTTTTTTATATAAGGGCTTAAACAGGTGCGAATCACCAATATCTTTTTTTTCTATGTTAATCCCTTTATTATCCCAAGCAATTGCTCCCATAAATTGTAATAGAACTTTTATATAATTTTTTACATCTTCTTCCAAAAAGATTTTTTTCTTTCTATTATTCATTATTGGTTATTGCAGAT
>JAUVYC010000175.1 GCA_030603285.1 Spirochaetota bacterium | reverse complement strand
GCATAGCCTTTGAATTAATCTTTTTAGAAATATTATAGCCCACCTCCAAAGGAGGTGACTTCCTTTTGGCAGTGAATATTAGTAAAAACTAATTATATTCTATCCCATATCCTGATACCTTCGATTTTGTAAAAGTGTTTATCATAGGTAAGCAGTAAAGCTCCATTCTCAACTGCATGAGAAGCAATCCATATATCATTTATAGGAAGGGGGGTGCCTGCAAATCTCAATTTATTTTTTAATTCACCAAAAATGCTTGCTGTTTCCCCGGTAACATCCAGAACTTCGACTGAGGGCTTGGAGAGAAACTGATTGAGGATATCTACGTTTTGTCTTTTTCTTTTTCCTCCCTGAAAACCTGCATAAAGTTCACCTAACACAATCACAGACATATATACATAGCTGACTCTGCTTAACGTATCAAGAACATCTTTATCTCCTCTTAAATAAGCAATGTAAGCATTTGTATCAAGAAGTATCTTTTTCACTGCCAGTCACCACTATCGATTTTTTCCAGGTCAGATACAGCCCTCAGATACTCCTCTTCATCCTCTTCTGACCAGACCCCGGAAAGGTCTGAGAATTCTTCATAATTATTTTTTTGTTTTTTATCATTTAACCCTAAAGCCTGTTTTAATAAACGATTGATAGCCTTGTTGAGACTGATTCCTTCAGCCTGTGCTTTTTTCTTGATTAATTCCCCGAGCTTACCCTCAAGGCCCCTGATAGTAATAGATTTCATTTATAACTCCGATTCAAATTATGAACCACTATAGTTCATATTATAAACCACCTTAATTAAAAAGACAATGCTTTTTCTCATGTATTAATCGTATGTTACAACCTCAACAAAGTTTACGAATCCCTGTACTTTACAGTAATGCCTTCCTGCCCCTACAGAAAATTCCGGGTTGTTTTGTAAAAGAACATCTCCTCTTAGCAGCAAGGGTTTGGAGCTCAACTCTTTTTTAGCAGCCGTAAGCACCAGATTACGAAGCGCTTCGTACAGAGCATCGCTTCTTCCCTCCCAGCGTGTGTAGAAATCAGAGGTCCCCTCAGACTCTGTAAACCTTATTGTATTCGAGTGAAATGCAGACTGCCACCTGCTGACAGAAGGAGTGATCTGAAATCCGAGCTTTACCCTGTATATGTTCTTGCTAACGCCTTCTCCGACAAGGGATACATTCTCTTTGCCAATATTTCCCCTCAGTCCTAGCTCAAAGATTTCTTCTGTTTTCATTAAAATGCTTCCGGGTTTATAGAAAAACGTATATCCGAAAACATTTGCATTTAAAAAATGAAAGGCTTCTGCGAATGCCTTTTCTTTATATCCTTCACCTCCTGCATAGTCGATGAGATAACTCCCTTCTGCTTTTCCACGTTCTTCAAATCTTCCTCCGCGCAGTTCCTGGACCACAGGATACTCGCCGTATATAATTATTAGCCCTTCCTTTCCTGCCAAAGTGAGAGGTGCATATACAAAAAGGAGTGCTAAAATCCATAATCTACTTTTCATACTCTGTGCTCTGCTTTCACTCTTTCTATCTCGTCTCGAAAAATAATCGCCCGTTCAAAATTAAGATTCTTTGACGCTTCAATCATCTCCTTTTCACACACGCTGAGATATTTTTTCCTATGTGAAGGGTTTAATAGATTATACTGCTTCGAAATAATCTCCACATCTCTCTGTGATACATCCTCTTTTTCCTTTTTCTTTCTCTTTAAAATATCAACTATCTGCTTTGTAATACTCGCCGGAACAATCCCGTGTTCCCGGTTGAACTCCTCCTGAATCTTTCGCCTGCGATTTGTCTCATCAATTGCTTTTCTCATTGCATCGCTTATTTTCTCAGCATACATCAAAACCTTCCCGTTCACATTCCTGGCTGCCCTGCCGGTAATCTGGATAAGCGAGGTTGCCGATCTCAAAAAGCCTATTTTATCAGCATCAAGGATAGCAACAAGAGAGACCTCGGGAAGGTCAAGCCCTTCACGTAAAAGATTAATACCGACAAGCACATCAAACTTCCCTTTACGTAAATCCCTTAAAATATCAACCCGTTCGAAGGTATGAATTTCAGAGTGAAGGTATGTGACCCGTATCCCGAGATTTGCCAGGTATTGTGACAGATCTTCTGCCATCCTTTTTGTCAAGGTTGTCACTAAAACCCGCTCATTTTGCTTTACCCGTTCCTTAATTTCACTAATTAAATCATCGATTTGATATTTTGATTCCCTTACTGAAATTTCCGGGTCAATAAGGCCCGTGGGCCTGATAATCTGTTCGATAATACGGGTACTCTTCTCTTTTTCGTACAATGCGGGCGTTGCAGAGACAAATACTATCTGATTGACAAGGTTTTCAAACTCATCAAAATAGAGGGGACGGTTATCCAGAGCTGAAGGAAGTCTGAATCCATGTTCCACAAGAGTTTTTTTTCGTGACCGGTCTCCTTCGTACATGCCCCCTATCTGGGGAACTGTCACGTGGGATTCATCAATGAACATAATGTAATCATCCGTAAAATAATCAAGCAGCACTGCCGGCCGCTCACCCTGCTCTCTTCCGAAAATATGCCTCGAATAATTTTCGATTCCATTGCAGTACCCTACCTCTCTCATCATCTCGAGATCATACTCCGTTCTCGATTTTATTCTCTGTGCTTCAAGAAGTTTATTGCGTGAAATTAAGTATTTATAACGCTCTTCCAGTTCTTTTTCTATTTTAATCACTGCTTCATTCAAACTCCCCTGCTCCACCACATAGTGTGATGCCGGGTAGACAATGATATTTTTTCTTTCTTCTATTACGGCCCCTGATATTGGATTAAAAACATATATTCGCTCCGTCTCATCTCCGAAAAACTCAATCCGAAGAGCATTATTTGAATACGACGGAAAAACCTCAATAACATCTCCCCTTACCCTGAAGGTAGAACGGGTAAACTCATAATCATTTCTGGTATACTGTATCTCTACAAGCTTTTTCAGGATAAAATCCCTCTCATACTCCTTCCCGGTCTCAACCATGAGCCTCATTCTTCTGTAGCTCCGCGGGTTACCAACTCCATAGATACAGGATACTGATGCAACAACAATCACATCCTCCCTCTCCATGAGTGAAGATGTTGCAGACAACCTCATTCTATCTATTTCGTCATTAATAGAGAAACCCTTCTCAATAAAGGTATCTGTAGAAGGGAGGTATGCCTCAGGCTGATAATAATCGTAGTAACTCACAAAATATTCCACTGCATTTTCCGGAAAAAAGTCTTTGAACTCCCGGTACAGCTGTGCAGCAAGTGTCTTGTTATGGGATATAACGAGAGCAGGCCGGTTTACCCTTTCAATAACACCTGCCATGGTGTAGGTTTTTCCAGAGCCGGTAACACCAAGGAGTGTCTGATACCTTTCTCCCTGCCTGAGGCTTTCTGAAATCTTGTCTATGGCCTGCTTCTGGTCTCCCATGGGGCCGAATGGCGCTTTTAACTTGAACGGCGGCATGAAAAAAAAATAAATATTAGTGACCCGAAAGTCAAAATAAAGAGAAATTAAGTGAGATAATAAGGTGGATTTATTGTATAATTCCTTTTTATCCACAGCCTAAAAAATACATCTGTAATTTGGTAATCTCCATTCACTTTTTCGATTAATTCCTGGCCATAAAGAGTTTTCAGGCTTTTCTGTAAAGAAGAAACCGGAGGAAGTTTAAAACGGTGCGATACTGCTTGAGAAAATATCCCTTCATCTTTATTCTTTAAATTAAGGGCAACCAGCACTTTGCGTTGGTTCAGACTTAACCTGTCCCAGAATTCTGTAAAAACTACAGATTCCCTGTTTAAAGTATAATCCAGGGCTTGCTGGACCATATCTGCATGTACTTCATTTTCAGCAAGATCCCAAATAATATGGGAAAGATGTTGTATATAATAAGGATGATTATCTGCCAGGCCTATAATATCTTCTGCCAGGTTATTGGAAATCCTTTTTCCTGTCTCAAGAAATTTTTCAATAATAAAAAGGATCATCTGTTTTCGGTCAATTTTTTTTAGCGGCATTTGTTTACCTGCACGATAAAACGGCCGATTGGGATTAGAAAACATTTCCTCCATTACATGGCGTTTACTTCCCAGAAAGATATAGGCAATCTTATCTGATTGTTCCTGTATGATGTTTCTGATTTTTTTTTCAAGAACAAAATTCTGTATCCTGGCTATCTGTTGAAATTCATCAAAAGCGATAACTACCGATTTACCCGTTTCTTCTGCATATCGTAATGGGACAGCCATTATGTCTTCAACTGCAGCAGTAATTTCAGGCATATATTCTATCCCCACATCATATGTGCCGTCAGGATTGACAGTTATTTTTGGCCGAATAGATTTTAAATATCGGCCAATCTGCTCCATAACAGTCCTGGGTGTTTTGGTAAGGGATTTAAATAGCGCACGATGATATAGTTCAACAAAATCTGTTTCAGATAAAATAGAATAAATGTTAACATATATAGTCTGAATCTGTTTTTCACCAGAGAGCCTGCGAAAAACTTCATAAATCAAGGATGTTTTCCCGTAACGTCTTGGTGAATAGATAATATTGTTTTGATGATTCTTAATGTCCTGTTGTAATTCTTCAATTTCTTCTTCCCTGTTGCAAAAATCATTACCGGAAACGACAACTCCAAAATGAAATGGATTTAATACATGCATATGTACCCCTAATGTGGACAAGCCACATTCTCGATTTAAAAGATTTTCTTGCCTGGAAAGCAAGAAAATTGATATTAAGGTACTAATGCGGACAAGCCGCATTCTCGATTATAAAAATATTTTCTTGCAAACTAAAGTTTATGCCTAAAAGGTAAGAAAATTAGTATTAAGGTATCAAATTATCCAAATAAGGATATTCTATTTGAGATAAAATTTATTACTCCTTTAAGGATAATTCAAGTTAAATATTTTAGCCAAAACTACAATAAACCCTCCTCTCGAAAACTGAAATACCCGTCTTCAGCAATAATAATATGATCATGAAGAGTAATCCCCAGGATCTCTGCAGACTTTTCAAGATTTTTTGTTATTGCTATATCTTCATCACTAGGCAACCAAGCTCCTGCAGGATGGTTATGGGCAACAATGACCTTTGCTGCTTTTTCCCTTACTGCTTCTGAAAATACCTCCCTGGGATGTACCAGTGCCTGATCTATAAGGCCGATTGTTACAACCCTGTTTGAAACTACTCTGTTTGCTCCATTCAAATGAATACAGATAAAGTATTCCTGACTTTTTGAATAAAGGTAAGAAATAAAGGGGAGAATATCCCTGGCACTTTTGATAACATGATTTTTTTTACTGATAAGCCTTGATGCCAGCTCATGGGAGGCAGCAAAAAGTGATGCTTTTGCAGCCCCGAGACCTTTAATGTTTAATAAACCCTTTAAGAAGGATGAGAAATCTTCGTGTAGAGCCGGTAAATTTTCTTCAAGATATTTAAAAACTTTTTTTGAAATATCAAATACATCATTTTCTTTTGTGCCGCTCCCTAATATAACTGTAATAAGTTCTTCATCCGTAAGGTATGACGGACCGTTTTTAAAAAGTTTTTCTCTTGGCCGGTCCCATACGGGTGTTTCCTTTATTCTGTTCATTGGTGGTCCTTTTCTTTTATAAAACACAGTTATGCTGATTTTTCTTTCAAAAAAATACATGCCTGAGTAAATTTTAGGGAGGAATTCAAGTTTTAATTATTGTAAAATTATTCATTCTTTCAATGTAGGGGCAATTCATGAATTGCCCCTACTATTATGTTAGATGGGGAAGAAGAAAGAAGGTGTATTCTATTTTACTAGAAAAAACTTTCGGCAAGCCTGATGAGGATAAACCACATTCAAGATTATAAAGATTTTATTGCCAGAAAGGCAAAAAAATCAATATTAGTACCTTA
>JAUVYC010000246.1 GCA_030603285.1 Spirochaetota bacterium | reverse complement strand
AGCCTCTTTCTCATCTACAATATTTTCATTAAAAATTTAAAAGCGAATAGAAAGATTCTTCGAAAAGTAATAAACTCTCATTATTTTTCAATAATTTAATCTTCTCAGGCAAGCTTACCCGTTGGTGACTATTCTTAGTTTACATACAAATTACGGTGGTATTGTGGAAATATTGGCAAATTTGGATTATAATTTAATATAGGTGTACAAATTTCTGCAGGAATGAATAAATCATGAATACGAAGCTAAATGGGATGGAGAGATTAAAATTTTTAAGAAATAATCCACCCTTTTTTTTGATTGATACTGTACTGTTTATTTTATCCATATATGTATCATTCCTGCTTCGTTTTGAGTTTAAAATTCCTCAGGCGCAAATGAGAAACTTATATGGTGCTGTAATTTTATTTCCAATAGTAAAACTGGTAATGTTTAAAATTGTTAAATTATATAAAGTCAATTGGAGCTATATTGGATTAAAGGATGCTTATAATTGTGCTAAAGCCAACATGTTCGGTTCTTTAATTATTGCGCTCATAATATATTACCCTTTGTACTCCTATGTGAAAGGATTTCCAATCAGCATTGTAATTTTAGATCTGTTTTTATCTACCCTTTTTACTAATTCTATTCGAATAAGTAAAAGGATATTTTTTGAGGCAATAAAACAAAGCAGTAATATAATAAAGAATAATACACTCATAATCGGTGCAGGAAAAACAGGTGAAACAATTGTGAGGGATTTAATAAAAAGTGGATACACTGATTATTATCCTGTAGGTTTTTTAGATGATAATGTACAAAAGATTGGTTCATATATACATCGTATTGAGATTTTAGGTGAGATTTCAGAATTATCGAAATTTGCAAAAAAATATGAAGTGCAATCCATAATTATTGCAATTCCAGCCCTGGATTATAAAAAATTACAAAAATTATATTTTACAGCGAAGAAAATCGGAATTAAGAATGTGAAAATTGTACAAAATATCTATGGTATTGATACTCTTAAAGCTGAAATAAAGTCTCTACAGGATATTATGATTGAAGATTTACTTGGGAGACAGGCTGTGAGTGTCGATTATAAGGAAATAGCTTCCTTTATTGATAACAGGATTGTTTTAGTTACAGGAGCAGCTGGCTCAATAGGAAGTGAAATATCTTACCAGATATGTAAGTTTAATCCAAAGATTGTTGTTCTTTTCGAAATAGATGAAACAGAAATATTTAATCTTGAAAGAAAATTAAAAAAAGATTTTGGTAATATACAAAACCGGATTATACCTGTTGTTGGGGATATAACTGATACAGATAAATTAAATAAAATCTTTGAAACATATAAACCGGATATTGTCTTTCATTCGGCGGCATACAAGCATGTTCCAGTGATGGAGTTTTATCCGGAGGAAGCGATTAAAGTAAATATTTTAGGAACAAACAATCTGGTGAAAACATCCATCAAATATGATGTTGAAAAATTTATATTTATATCAACAGATAAGGCTGTAGAGCCTACCAATATAATGGGGGCAACAAAAAGATTTTCAGAATATTTACTTAAAACATATAATGATTTTAATTTTACTAAATTTGTATCTGTGAGGTTTGGAAATGTTCTGGGAAGTAGAGGGAGTGTTTTGCCGATATTTTTAGAGCAGTTACAAAATGGAGGTCCTTTAACTATTACGCACTCGAAAATGAAAAGGTATTTCATGACCATTCCGGAAGCAGTTTCACTGGTTTTGCAGGCTTCAGTGATCGGGGAAGGGGGGGATGCGATGATTCTTGATATGGGGGATCAGATTAGCATTGTTGAACTGGCAGAACAGCTTATAAGATTAAATGGATTAGAACCTTATCGTGATATTGATATAGTGTTTACCGGGGCAAGACCCGGAGAAAAACTATTTGAAGAGCTTTTTACAGGAGAAGAAAAATTAGCTATTACGAAACACAATAAAATTTTTAAAACAGACATTAAAGGTGTATATTCTCTGGAAGAGATAAATGCATTTTTACATAATTTTATGCTTATTAAAGAGAATTATGGGGGGAAAGAGGAGTATAAAAAATTATTAAACGTATTTGTCAAGATTTATGAAGATGTAGAAGGAACTGATTTACACTGGATCCCGAAAGTTTCGAATTAAATTATTAGTATATTATATTGCATGAAAATTAATTCATTAAAAGTATGAAAAGAGTTGAAGGATATAGATATGTAATTTTAACTGCTGTTATAATAATTAATTTTTTTTTTATATAAGTAATGCTTATTGTAATTCTCAATTCGAAAATATTAAAAAAGAAGGAAAAGTATTCAATTATATAATAGTAGATGATTTATGGGATTTTTTAAAAGCACCTGATAAAAATATTCTGTCTTACCACAGTTTTTTCACATGGACTGTGCCGACATTCATTTTATTGGGACTCGATGAGAAATTAACTCACTTCTATATAAACGAAATAGAAACAGCAGTAAGAAATGGGAGGGAAGAAGGGTACATTATTAGGTTAGATGATCGTTTAATTTTTAGTTGTTTGAAAAATCTTTATATTTTAAATGCTTTTTATTTAGACAATGATAAACTTTATAGATTTACATATACAGCTTCTGAAGCGATTGTTGACAGCTATTTTGTTGCCCAGAGTATAAAAATGATTACTGGGAGGGCCCGGCCGGTTCTTTCGGACGAAGGGCCGAATTCCTGGTTTCATCCTACGTTAGACCCGTTTGGCAAAGATACATCTTTTCCCTCTCTCCATGCCACGTATTTTTTTTCTTTATCCACAATAATAGGGAAGTCAATAGATAATGAGATATTAGGAGATGTTATAGGGTTTTTAAGCTTTTTTAGTGTTACCGGACACAACCACTGGATCTCGGATATATGGGTGGGGTATCTGCTTGGAAAGAGCATTGGGAATTATGTATGGTATAAAAACAGGTACGTTGATTTAAGGGATAAGTGGTGGGTACATCTGACTTTTCGTCCCGATTTCGTTACTCCTCATCCTACAATATGTGTTTTAAAGTTTTTTTAATATTTTTTTATTCAGAAAATAAGATTCCCTTCAGGCAGATGATAATAAACAATCTTAGCTGCATTTTTAATCATGCTGACATTTTTTCGTCCTGCTGTTATAATCCGATCAGGCTTTTCTTTTATTAGGAGTTTACAGCATTCTGTATAATCCGGTCCATATTTATTTAAGAATATAGGTTTTGACCAGGGTGAATAAACCAAGAACTACAATGAATACTCCAAGTATCAGATGTATTTTTTCCTTATTCAATTTTTTTGTAGTCAAAGCGGCGAAGGGTGCTACAATAACAGATCCGATAAGTAGAGCCAGAAAAAGTTCCCACTGGAACAATTCCGGAGAAAACATTGTTTTTCCAAAATCTGCAAAGGGGATGTTCCAGACAGGTGTTTTAATTTCAATAATAGTTCTTCCAACCAGATAGGTCAGGAAAGCGGTAAGGCAGATAGGGGCTTCGGCAAGAGTGGTTGTTCCGATAGCGCCCTTATGGCCCTGTCCGGACATGATCTGGCCTGATGTCACAACAGGACCGAATCCTCCTCCGGATAGCCCCTTGTTAAAAGCGCTCAATATTCCCACTCCTACAATTTTCTTCCATGAAAACTTAAACTGAAAATTTCCCAGGATGATGATACCCATAGCCAGGACGAGAACACCGATATATGTTGTTAAAAATATTTTTGGAATGCTGATCGAGATAATCGCGGCTATAACTGCAGCTATAATACCTGAAAGACTGATAACAAAAACGATTTTTAGATCCTTTGAACGGGTATGAAAGGAAACATTTCCCAGTTTATGATGAAAAATGGAAGCAGCAAAACCGCCAAAGGCCTGGGAAAAGAGTAATGCCGGGATAGAGGTTACGGGATTGAACCCGATGATGATCAGGAGGGGGGAGAGGATGGTACCGTAACCCATTCCCAAAGAAGCATCAATATATTCAAATATAAAGGCCAGTCCGAGTAAGAAAATAAATAAGCTAACGGTGACTTCCATATATCTTTCCTCTCTATTCTTTTAGTTCAGTTAGTCCGGTTTTCCGTCAGATCGGTAATAAGGGAAAAAGACATAATGAAATTTAAAGCAGTTCCTTTAAAGTGGTTTTTTCCAGTAAAGTGGCAATATAATCCCGTATTTCATGGAATATT